>JAQIDA010000045.1 GCA_027858275.1 Candidatus Kapaibacterium sp.
AAATATGTCACAGCCGCCTTCCAATAAAATCTTAGATAAGTTTAGAATTACACCAAGTTGTTTCAATGTTGCTTTGAGGTCTATTTTGTTGCCGTTCATAACGAAAGGAACAATTTTTACATTTGCCTTACGAAGCTCGCCGACTTTCGGAGTATGTTCAAATTCGGGTTTGCAGCACACTGTAGTGCGATTGCGACCTTCATCTGAAAAGACGCTACAGCTGAGCGACAACGAGAGTTTGCTGTCGAAAATAATACGTTGAGGATTTCTGCCTTCCACATCGCGAACGGTCAGGCTCGGTTGATCTGCCTCGGCTGTGCCCTTCCCTATCAGCACAGCATCCAATTCCGCGCGCATCGAATGAACTTCTCGGCGACTTTCATCACAAGTGATCCATTTGGATTGACCGTTTGCCGCTGCAACGCAGGCATCCAATGACTGGGCCACTTTGGCAACTATGTAGGGAATTCCGCTGTTAATATGCTTAATAAAAAATCGATTGATCCATTTACATTCTTCTTCGAGCAGACCGACTACGACTTCTATTCCGGCTTTTTCAAGCATTTCGATTCCTCGACCCGCTACTTTTGTATGAGGATCTTTCATGCCGATAACTACTCTGCTGATTTTCTTAGTGATAATTAGTTCGGCGCAAGGCGGGGTTTTGCCGTAATGAGAGCAGGGTTCAAGGGTTACGACCATAGTCGCGCCTGTCAGGTCGATATCACTCGCGTTATTGATTGCCGTAACTTCAGCATGAGCTTCGCCGTATTTGGCGTGCCATCCTTGGCCGATAATTTTGCCGTCTTTGAGTAAAACAGCTCCTACTCTTGGGTTAGGACTTACGTAGCCGCTTCCTTTCTGAGCCAATTTTAGGGCCAATTTCATTGCTTCGAGTTCAGTCGTCATTATATATCCGTTCGTATTTCATGGTTACAGTATAATTATCGGGTTGCGCCGGAATGGTCAATTCTACAATATAAGTGCCGGACTTAAACGGCTTGCCGGAACGTGATTTCCCGTCCCACTTCATTGAATAAACATGAACATCCCCAACTTCCACAGGCTTCACTTCCGAGATAACTTGCAGAAAATTTTTGCCCTCAGTTGAAGTCCAGATTGTTTTCCCGCTCTGAGTTTTCACTTCAATCCTCAAATCTTCAGATGAAGGCAGATATTCATTTTCTTTTAAATGTGCTCTTTTCACCGAAAGTGCAAACTCCACTTCACCGTCAGATAAATTTGTATAAAAGGGGAAAAACCTGAGTGCCGATGATTCATTAATGTTTTGTGATTCAACAAATAACCCATTGTAATCTGTTACAAAATAATAACAATTATCATCTTTTTTAATTGAAAATTTGAATGTTTTATCAATCAAGCCGGTCGGTACCAGTTTTTTGTCTATTTGGAAAACAGCTCCAACCAGCAATGGAGCATTTTTACTTCCTTCTTGGAATTCCATCGGCTCTGATTGAAACAATACCTTATTTGCTTGATCCGAAATACATAATACGGCAGAGATATGGTTTCCAAATCCGTTATCGCTCAAACCGGAATTTTGGCCTGCAACCGCAATTCTATATTCAGATGAATCCTCGACGATAAAGACGTTCATACTCTGATCAGCAGGGAGCTGTTTCGGGCAATCCTGCACTGTTGTACAAGAGCAGATTAATATGAGAGAGAAAAATACAAGTCTTAGCGAAATCTTCATAGTCAAGTAACCTAAAAGTCAAATTAACAAATGTGTACAATAAGCAACGTAATAAATATTTGCGTCATTATAAACAATTATTTATCTCTATCGTTCATATTGAGAGAATTTATTTCAAAATAGTCTAAATAAGGAAAATATAATGAGAATAAACAGACAAGACAGTATAGTTCTGGCAATTGATATTCAGAGCAGATTGTTTCCGCTCATCCATAAATTTGAGGAGCTTGAAACTGCTACAGTGAAATTAATTGAGGGAATGAAAGTGCTTGACATCCCGTTTATTGTAACTGAGCAGTATCCCAAGGGACTCGGCACAACAATTGAGCGCGTGCAGACGGCTCTGGGAGATAAGTATCAACCAATTGAAAAATCGAGTTTCAGTTGTATCCCTTGCAATGAATTTATGGTTAAACTAAATACCCATCAGCAGAAGAATGTTATAATTCTTGGTATCGAAGCACATGTATGTGTGTTGCAAACTGTGATTGACCTAATCGCGGACGGATTCAATCCTGTTGTTGTCGCGGACTGTGTTTCATCACGTACTCCCGAGAATAAGGCGATTGCTCTTGACAGGATGAGAGCTGAAGGCGCAATTATCACGAGTTATGAGTCAATTTTATTTGAGCTTTGTGAAGAATCCGGAACTGATGAATTCAGGGCTGTATCTAAGATTGTGAAATAGGATTGGCTAGTCTGTTGTTCATTATAATTATTCATCCGATGACATTTTGTGTTATATCAAAAGTCATCGGATGAAAATTGTATATTCGAGAGCAATTTCTAAACGCTGCTCTTAATGATGTCGTGAATTCTGATGATTCCGATACATTTTTCTAATTCTAAAACCGGGAGAACGCTTATTTGACTTCTGCGATTCTCCATGATTGACAGTGCTTCACCAAGGAATTTTTCGGGAGACACAGATATTGGGTCTGTTGTCATAACGTCTTTGACGCTTAATTCTCTGATATCATCGCAATTCTGCAAAGCTCTTCTTACATCACCGTCTGTTATTATTCCTTTGAATTTCGAATTTTCATCAATAACGCATACACATCCGAGACCTTTTTCAGAAATTTTGATTAGCGATGCTTTAAAACTTTCATTCAGATTTATCAGCGGGAGCTGTGAATTTTTGTGCATCACATCTCTGACCTTTACAGTGAGATTTTTCCCGAGCTGACCTTTGGGATGATTACGAGCGAATTCTTTTTGGGTCATATTCGAATACTTCATCGAGCATACAGCTAATGCGTCACCTATTACCAGAGTAACTGTTGTGCTGGTAGTAGGAGCAAGATTGTGGGGACAAGCTTCTTTGCTGACTGAGCCGTCCAAAACATAATCGGACAAGGCGGCAAGATATGATTTTGTGTTCCCGACAATCGAGATAATCGTAAGCGATCTTTGTTTCAAATATGGTGCTATGTTTACAATTTCATCCGTTGTACCGCTTTTGGAAAGGAGTATAGCGCAATCTCCCTCTTCCACAATGCCAAGATCGCCGTGCAAAGCCTCAACGGGGTGTAAAAAGACTGATTTGATACCGATACTGTTGAATGTGGCAACAATTTTTTTTGCGATAATTCCTGATTTACCGACGCCGGAAACTACAACTTTTTTAGAATCAGTTATGACTTTGACTGCATCGACAAAGTCCGCATTGATCCTGTTTGTCAAATTTTTGACGGCATCTGCTGATTCTGTAAAAACTCTAAGTGCTTCTTCTTTGATTGTATCTTTAGTCATTTTATTTTATCTGTATTTTCACAATTATATCTATATCGCAATTTATCAAATATAATTTAAATTACATAAATATTTTGAGTGATCCGACTAACTCTGATGTCAGACACCCATGAAAGTGTCATAGATAAGAAAAATGAAAGGCGATCCTTATGTGCTGAGCCGGGCGACCACACAGGGTGCGCCCCTACAAAATATTTTTTGATTTTATTAACCCGGAGGCCATTTAAATTTACGACCTGCTAATAAATGGCAATGGATATGAAATACTGTTTGTTGGGCATCTTTATTAGTGTTGATTACCAATCGATAACCGCCTTCAGCGATGTTTTTGTCTTTTGCTATTTTTTTTGCGGCAAGTAGAATTTTCCCAAGTAGTTCTGCATCCTCATCATTAGCGTCATTTATTGTCGCTATCGGCTTTTTAGGAATAATCAGTATATGAACAGGGGCTTGAGGTTCGATGTCGTTGAAGGCGATTACATCGTCATCCTCATATTGAATATCAGCCGGGATTTCTCGGTTAATTATTTTTGTGAAAATTGTATCAGGCATGGTCTTTCTCCGATTATGATAGATATTTTCCGATATGATAAATAATTCCAATTGTGATATAAAAAAAGCCCTCTGCTGATTAAAGCAGAGGGCTGTGTTATATCTCAATGATTTAATCAATTATTATTTGATTAATGTCATCTTACGTGTCATCACATCGTTAGCTACTGTAAGTCTGTAGATATATGTTCCGCTTGAAACTTTAGCACCGCTGTTGTCTCTTGCGTCCCAAACGTATGTGTTTGTACCGTGGTTGAATGCACTGTTTACATTTTTAACAACGTTTCCGTATATGTCGAGAATCTCGAGAGATACGTTATCTGTTGCTTTCAATGTATAGTTGATCAATGTTGAGTTTGTAAACGGGTTAGGCATGTTAGAAACCAATGCGTTCTGACCTTCGTTTTCAAATGTAACAGAGACAACGTCTGAGTAATCATCACAACCGGCAACGCCGTTTGCGTCTACCTGACGGAGTCTGTACTGATATGTTTCGTTCAATACAACTTCGTTATCAGTGTAGTTATAGTTGCTTGTAGCGTTTGTAGTTCCGTTACCGTTAACGAATTGGATGTTAGACCATTCGTCTGTACCTGAATTACGTTTTTCTACGTAGAAACCTTTGTTGTCAACTTCTGATTTAGTTTCCCAAATCAAGTCGATACCGGCTCCGCGTGATGTTCCTTCGAATCTTGTCAATTCAACAGGAATCCAGTCTTCACAAGGAACTTCTTTGAGGTCTTCAGCATAAAGTCTGTCGCCTAAGTAAGGACGCAATAATGGCAACCATGTACCGCGAGCAAACAATACTGTACCGTCTGCAAGCATACCTGTCCAACCGTTATGTCCATAACCGGGGTTATCTGAAGTCGGCATGAATGGTTCCCATCTGCCGCTGCCTTTAGTGTTTTCGAATGCGAAAACATTATCGTTAACTAAGTTCTGATTTTTATCAAGTTTTCTGAAGCGTTTTTCAATCATCATGTGCATTGAAGCGCTACCGTTCATTCTTACATCGTTAGGATTTAAATCATGACGATAGTAATTCTGAATTCTCATGCCGGCGAATGATGAAGAAGCACCAAGTTCGAGGCCTGTTTCACCAAGCTGAGCTATAGCAACCCAATAAACACCTTCTTTGAGAACTGCCGGTTCCGGCAACAAGTAAGTAACATAACGATCCCAGAGCTGATGTTTTTGTTCAATATCAGACCAGCCTCTGATAGTATAAACTTCAGTACCGGCAATCAAGTCACGAGGAGTAGATTCTTCTTCAGAACCTTGGTATAAACCAACTGTGATTTCGTCCGGAGCCATGTTTAATACTGTATAGAATGCTTGGAATCCATAAACTGTATCAGCTTGTTCGAGTCTAAATTTCATAGCAATCTGACCTGAACCACTACCTGATTCGCGACCTGCTGCCCAGTTGTTTCCGTCATATCCACCGCCTGCTGTACCACCCATGGCAAAACCATAGAGGTTAAGACCGCGACCGATTAAACCGACATACTGATCAACATTACTTGTTCCGTTTGTGATATTTTCTTTGTCAGCAACAGGTTCGTATGCGAATACTGAACCGAATACTGTTTCAAAATCACTGTAAGTTGTATCGTTTTTAGGTTCAATGTCGCCACCAACCTGAAATACGCTTGCAACCATTCTATATTTACCGGGACGTGTTTCACGAGCATTCCAGTTAGGCATATCAAGTTCAAATGATTCGCCTGCGCGGAGCATGTGAACGGGACGTATACGGCAATATGCAGGATCTAAGTCGTAAGGGATACTGTCTTTAACCATAGCCGCGTCAAATATTCTGAGTTTTACCCAGAAAGAACCTGCGTCATTGGTTGTATTGTTAGTCAATTTAACTGTAACGGGAATTTCAATTGCCTGGCTGGCAGGTGTGACTGTATAAGGCCATCTTACAGAAACCGAAGTCAACTCAAGATCAACTTTTTCTTCGTCATCAATCAAAATTCTTACATTATCGATGTAGAAATCATCAGCATCATCGGCGACTTTCATCGGCTGCTGGTGGTTTTTACACATTGTTTGAATTCTAAATCTGAAATTCTTCGCGCCTTCGGCAGGAGCGTTGATAATTGTATCAGGAATTCCGATAATAAAGCGCTGATATTCATAATCGATACCGTCATCGTAGAAGTTTTCACGAAGACCGTGTCTTTCACGTTTTGAATATGAAGGCATACTCATAGCTGAATCTCTGTCGCTTTCGAGGAAACCTACAAGATAACCGCCGGCTCCAAAGAGAGCGAGTGCGGACATACCTGTTTCGGCTTTTGCACCAAGGCGTCTTGTGTGGTATCTCCAACGTTTAGAGCCATCAACTTTAGCCTGAATGTCAGGAGTAGCAGCAACACCATAAAGATCGATGTTAGCGATACCCTGTACACCGTCAGGACTCGGAAGCGCGAATTCTACACGAAGTTCGTCAGGAGCATTAGCGCCGCCTAAAGGAGAGTACCAGTTATCTTTAACGATACGACCTTCGCAACCAATCCAACCACCGTCTGACCAACCGCGTGTCCAATCAGTACCGTCAGGGTTAGTTGTTCTCTGAACTGAGAGAGAAAGAGTAGCACCAAATTTACCTGTCATATCAATCGGGAATGAACGAATAACATCACTGCCCCATGCACCCATAGGAACACCGGGTCTGTTCATTTTAATAGTAGGTGAAGAAATTGAAACACCGGGGAAAACTAAGTTGTTAGCACATTCAACTCTGCCTCTTGGAGGAAGAGCATGACGTGATACTTGTTCACCGGATACAACTTCAGCACCGATACTTACCCATTTAAGAACTGAAGGAATAGAACCAACACCGGGAATCTGATGCCATTCAGTGACATCGTCACTGTATTCTTCATCAACTTCGAATCTTCTCATAACGAAGAAATCAATAGAAGTTTGATCATCATAAGGCCACATATCTTTATATGAAGAGTTAGTAGCGGGGTTTCTCGGTTCAGCTGTCAAAGTAGCTCTCATTCTACCAATGTTATTGATAAAGAACTCATTTGGCTCAAACGGAGGGAAGTAAACTTGAACAAAACCGTAAGGCGGAACACCGTCTACAGCCTGACCGTTTACATCATCTTTCAAATACATTTGGTTTGGAGGATTTTCAGGATCAATATCAGCTCCGCCGCCGTCCATGTATAAATCATAGTTATCAGCGATAAAGTTGTTTCCGCTCTTTGTTACTGTAGAGAGGATAACTTTTGATAAAGGAGCTTCGCCTCTGCGAGTAGCAAGAGCGACACTATCAACTTTAACTGCTTTATTATAAATATTTTTCTGAAGTGCGATATTCTGGATAACCATGCGAACTTTGAATTCAAAATCCTGCGGCTGATAGTTAACACCATCTTTACCCTGAATATCATTTGTTAAATTCTGAACCAAAACTACCGGCTGGATCTGACCAATCTGAGGATGGCCTGCCAACAATTCGTAATTTACAGCATCTTCTGTTTTTACTTCTTCTGAGAATTCTTCTGAATATTCGCCGTCAATTTTGACTCTTGGGCGTACGCGCCACTGAATATCGATATAACGGAGAGTATTTTTCCACTGTTTGAATTTCACTGCTTGGTGATCATTCGGGAACGGAGATTCTTTTGTTTCATATTTATCCCAGTGAGTAGTCCACATTGGGTAGTCAGGTCCCCAAGGAAAAGTACTCTCTGATTCAGCAACACCTGTTTGTGTTTTTGAGTTGTAATCTGTTGTACGTGATCTTGTATACACACCACTGATAGTATTCCAACGGAAGACATCTTTTGATTTGTTAGTATACAATCCGCTTGTTTTTCTACCGCGGAACTGACCATAATTGAATGTTACACTACTGTCTGTACGATCGAGAACGATCTGAGCGTCGCAACCGATGTAACCGTCTTCTTTTGGAAACATATTAGGAGCAAATGTGTTAGAAGTAACTTTGTACGGCCACAATGTAGTAAATCCTGAGCCAACCAATGTATAATTCTTATAGAAAATAATAAGTTTGTTGCCGGCAGTGTTTTTGTAGAAGTGAACCTGTCCCCAATCTCTTGGTTCTTCCATTTCTTTGTCCCACTGTGACAAATAACCTTTACCCCAGAAAGGAGCGATTACTGCAGAATAACGAGCTTCAACAGGGTTAGCATTGGGGAGCTGGTTAAAGCGGAAACCTTCAGTTCTCATCAAAGCAGCTGTTGCTCTGAAACCAAAGTCATCTACTTGTGTATCAGCTAAACCGTCGCCGGATCTTGACGGTTGAATGTACCAATCCATACTCTGAGTATTATAACAGTCACCGCCGCCGCTCACAACGCGATCGCCGTTAGTGTTGTATAAATATCTTGGATTTGTCAGTGCAATAACACCGTTTGTTGATACATAGAAACTGTCATATGACAATCCGCCAAATACAAAGTTAAATCCGATAGGGATCGGGCCTGCAAAAGCGGCGTTTGTTGAATCATAAACACCGTTGCTGTAATTTGGATCGTTAGGATCCAAAGACTGCCACGGCTGGTGGAAAAATCTGTAACCTTCGACGGGTCTGCCGTCAGGTCCTACATTTTGTTTAGCATCACTGCTTTTCCAAAGCATTGGGCCTCTGATAATTCTTCTCCAGTTGTTCTCTTCAAAAGAGAGATCAACTACTTCAGGAGTCGGGTGCCATGGTTGATCGATCAACTCATCGCTGTCCGCGAAATAATAACCCGTAGAAATTGCGGGTCTGTATTTGCTGTTAGTCGGTACCGGAGTAAACGGCATCGGATAACTTGAACCGTCTCCGTTAAAAGGCGGGTTCGGCGGTTCGAAGAGTTCGCTTTTCTTCAAAACCTTTAATTCGGTTTTTGTGTCTGCTGCATCAGCATTGACAGCAAGCATAAGTCCGAAAGCTACTGTCAAAAGTAGTAAATACTTTTTCATGTTAGCATTCCTGTAATTAATTGTACAAAACATTTGATTAAGTAAAAGATCTATTTTCATTGTTATTACATCGTAACGCACTGATTATTCAGGCAGTTAGATTTATTTTGTTCTTAAAACAAGTTATTCTCTATGGTTAGGACAAATAAAAACGCAAACCGGGTACAACTTTTTTTTATTTTTTTTATTTTTTTTGCGTTTTTCAAACTGAGCAAAATACACAAGAGTATCTAACTGTATATCATACGGTTACACATCTCGCTAAATTCCTCTTCAGTTTTTATTGCCCAAAAGCCACACATTCTTTATAATTAACATACATACCGATAATCAATTTAAGGAATTATTACTATTTATCCCAATTCTTAATTAATTTTTTTTCCACATATAATGTCCCCAAAGCTTTGATTGGCTCTAATTTTATCAACAATTTTATTATTGTTATGAATTTTAGTGTTCTTATTCGTATCTTGGAATCAGAAAATATTATTGAAGAATTATAATTTTATAATGCTTATTCCTCTGATATACATAGTCGCCCTGTTTGTTTACATCACAAGAACCATATTCTTTCTTGTTGGTGCAGCTAAGGAAAAAAACAGAAAGATTCCGCATCTTGATCTGACTGAAAAACCGTTTGTATCAGTGATTATTCCTGCTCGTAACGAAGAAAACAACATTGAACATTGCATTGATTCTCTAATTAAAAACTCATATCCTGCAGATAAATTCGAAATTATTGCTGTTGACGACCGATCAGTTGACGCGACGGCGGAGATTCTTGCCCTGCTGTCTTTGGCTCATAAAAACTTAAAAGTCGTAACGATCAGCGATAAGACTTTGAACAAGAATCTTCGAGGAAAACCGGGTGCTCTTCAGGCCGGAATAAATGTTTCTTCAGGTGAGCTGATTCTGCTGACTGACGCGGATTGCACTGTCAGTCCCGATTGGATAGAAACAATGGTGAGTGTTTATTCTGACGACGAGGTCGGTTTGGTTGCTTCGTTCACGAATATTCGCGGGAATAAATTATTTGATAAAGTACAGGCTGTTGAGTGGATATATATGCATACAATGGCCAGCTCCGGATTTGGTTTAAAGATTCTTTTGGGTTGTTTCGGGAATAATTTGTCTGTCCGCAAAACTGACTTGGATAAGGTTGGCGGATACGACAATATTGAATTTTCCGTTACTGAGGATTTGGCTCTGCTCAGAGAGATCAGGGGCTTGGGTAAAAAAGCTCGCTATATATGCAGTACGAAAACTTTGGCAACAACAAATGCCTGCAAAACTATGAAAGAATATTTGCAGCAAAAGAAACGCTGGTCAGTCGGCGGTTTAGATCTCGGGTGGAACGCTGTGATTTTTGTTCTTTCCTCAGTCACTATGTGGCTTGGATTAATTGTATCACTTGTTTTAGGGGATTACTCGGTTTTTGCTGCGATTCTCGGCATAAGGATTTTTAGTGATTATCTGCTGACCGTCATTTCTGTCAGGAAATTAGAATTGACAAAACTGAAAAGATGGGTACTCCCTTCCATTTTCTTTTTTATGATAATGGAATTGGTAGCTCCATTCTTAGTCATAAACAAAACTATCGTATGGAAAGATCAAGTATTTGAGAGAAAGTGACCCGGATCATATCAAAATTGATTCGATTTTGTCACTGTTAAACCTAGCCTGCTTCATGTAAAAGTATTCCCGGTCAAATATTATTTAACTATAACAATCAAACTTTTGATTGATTTGTCAAAGATTGTTTTGTAGTAGTCAAACAGACGATCGCGAGTCTGAAATAAACTTCTAAAAATCACATTCTCTCTGACTTTAGTGTATTCAAAAACTGCACGGGCTTGGTCGTTAACGGTGGGTTGTAGAACTTCCAAAAAACTCAAACCTACCCAGGGACCATCGTTAAATGTTTTCTTCTGATATACCGTGTGCTCTAGATAAGTATTCTTGATTTTTATATCTTTCTCGGCTAACATTGCTTGAAGATCTTCAGGAGATTTTAGATTGAAAGACTTCATAGTGTTAGTGTTCAACGATATACGCACTCCTACTTCAAAATATTCATCAAATCTTTTGAGTTTGCTCTTGGTGATGAGCATTTCAGTTATGTTCTTTTTTGTTTGAGTTTGCAGGTGCCAGCCAACAGGAAGTTTTAAAGAAACACGGCCGTCTTTTGAAGTATAGCGCTTCAATTTAACATTTTCTGCAGGCGGATAGTTCCGAGTGGGGTCTTTGATGTCTTCCATCTTTTGTCGATCAAGATCGGCCGCTATATGCTGACCGGTTTTTTCGTACGCCATTGCGCGATTGTTTAAAGCAAGCATTCTTTCGGGTTCGATCTTAAGAACTATTGTATAATCTTTTATTGCTTTTTTATACGTTTTTGCTTGAAAGTATGAATTCCCTCTATGATAGTATAGATCAGGAAAATTGAAGCCCATCGAAAGAGCTTTGTTATAATCTTTTATTGACTTTTTATATTGCTTTTTTTTATAATAAATCTGACCGCGCTGATAATAGTTATCGGGATTTGCCGCTTGGAGTTTTATTGACTTATTTACGTCTTTGATTGCTTTGCTGAACTTGTCAAGCGCCAAATAAGCAGTAGCTCTGTTGAGATATGCCTGAGCATGTTTGGGATCAAGTTTGATTGCTTTCGAAAAGTCATTTATACTCTTCTGAACTTCTTCCATATTAGCTAAAGCCAAACCACGGCTGTTGTAATAGTCGGGGTTTTTGGGGTCTTTTTCAATGAGATAGTCGAAGTCATTGACTGTCCGTCCCGGATTGCCTGTATACAATGCTGCCATGCCGCGATAATAGAGTGCTTTGAGATTTGTCTTGTCCTTATCCAATACTTCAGTGAACAACTGTGTGGAAGTCAAATAATCTTGATTCTTATAAGCACGCATTGCATCTTTCATTGTATCGGCACGTAAGTTGGCCGAAGAAAAGATTGCCGTAAAAGCTAATAATATTATTATCGAATTTATTTTATTACTCATGATATTCCTGCGTGTATGACAATGGCTGATAATCTATTACAACGTTTTTGTAGGCAAATAATTTTTGCTTCCGGTTACTATGACAATTCAAATTCAATTCCGGGTACAAGCGAATTGATAATATCCCAAAAAAAAACCTGCCCGATAGTATCAGGCAGGAAGTAATTTAATGGTCTCAATCCGTATGTCGTAAATGTTATTTAACAAATATCTTTTTTAGTTTCTTTACTATAATCGGCACTGACTTCATAATATCTTTTTCTTTTTTGAAAATATTACGAGCTTGGCGTTTTTGGTTACGCAGCTTTGTTTTTACATCAACTACATAGGCATTTATGAGAAAACGTTCGTTTTTGAAATTAAAATCACCCATGACGACAAGTTCAGCGCCAAGACCGACAACGGCGTTCCACATATCCGTCTCGTATTGAGGATTGGACGGATCCATGTTGAGTTGTGCCAACTCATCTTCAATTTCGTCAATTGGGATAAAAGTGAAATTTTTCCCTTCGGGATCCAAAACGGAAAGAGCTTGCAACAAAGAATCCTGCAATCTGTAGGACCAGATGTTCATCTTCATATCTCCATAAGCATTTTTAAATGGCAAAACGGCGCATTTCGTCTGAGCCGAAGCGTCGATTACACTTCCGAAAACAGAAAACCCAATAACAAATATTAGAGTAAAAAATAGTTTCTTCACAATTCTGCTTCTCCATAATGATTTACAACTTTATATATTTTATTATTTTTCTTCAA
>JAQIDA010000053.1 GCA_027858275.1 Candidatus Kapaibacterium sp.
CTTCCAGTTCGACTTGGGAATGCCGTTTCTTGGCGTCGTTCCCGACGAAAAGCGGCGGAAGCCTGAATGTTCGTGCAATCGAGAGCGAATATGTTCAATTTTTTGGGGATTGAATTCGATATTATCTTTATATGAACCTGTGAACTGCGCGATTTCATCAGCTGAGATGAGAGCGGATTTGCATTCGGACAAAAATTCTGTAAATTCCGGATCAATCTCTTTAAGATTTTCGAGCCGGATTTTTACTCTGTTCAGTATGTCGTGAACAGAATCATCCGCGGAATACAATTGAGTGTATACTTCCGAAGACATTTCAAATAATGATTCTGAATTTTGCAGAAGCTTTAGTTCCGATTCAAGATCAGCTTCTTCATTGATTTGCGGATTAACTTTTTGAATTTCCTCTAACTCAAATCTTTGTATATCCTCTTTTGACCTCAAAGATTTTTCACGAGCAACAAGCTCGTTCAATTCCCTAATCATCTCTTTCAACAGAGAAAACTCTTTTTGGTATTTTGCGAGCTGTTTATCAATCTTCGCCGGAATATCAAGTATGGTGATATGAGATTCCTTGTTGAGTAATTGTTGATGGTCGTGCTGTCCGTGGAAATCTACCAGATGATTGCCAAATGTTTTTAGCAGACTGAGTTTGACGGGACTGTCATTAAGAAAGCTTCGAGAACTACCTTTGGCAAGGAGTTCCCTGCGAATAATTATTTCATCGTCTTCGCTGTCGAGATCGTTGTTTTTCAGCAAATCGAAAATAATATTGTCTTTTTTCAATTTGAAAACTGCTTCAATCACAGCTTTCTTTTCCCCGGTTCTGACCATATCAGAAGAAGCTCGTTCACCGAGAAGAACTGACAGAGCATCAATCATTATGGATTTACCCGCACCGGTTTCACCGGTTATGATATTCAAACCCTTGTCGAAATTCATTTCGAGAGTATCTATTAGGACAAAGTTTTTAACGGTCAGCGTGATAAGCATTTATCGAATCCTTTATTCCTGAACTTGCGATTCATCGATTGTATTATTATCATCGTTTTCATCAGGATCAATAAACTCTTCATCTTCATCCGGAATATCACGAAGAGCATTTATGTTAGGCTGTTCTTGGTCCTCAGGAGCATCATCAAGGAATTCAATTTGAATATCTTCGTATCTTTCGATTAACCACAGCCAGAAACCTTTGTTGTTCATAAAGAACTCTATCGCTTCGTCGTGATTGTTTTTGATAAGGCCGTCGAGAATCGCTTCCTCAATTGAACTTTTAATAAGACCTACAGCTTTTGAAGGTTTCATATGACAGATTTCCATAATCTCATCGCCGCGAACCGGTGATTGGAATTCGCGAAGTTTGTCTTTCTCCTGAACAAACATTACTTTTTGAGCGACTTTTTCATAATTCCGGAGATACTTGACTGACAAATCAGGATTCTTAGTAGTAATATCCGCTCTGCACAGTTTGAACAAATCTTCCAAATACTCCCCTGCTCTAAAGGCAAGACGCCTGACAGCTGAATCAGTTACACCGTCATCAACTAATGACATAGGTCTCTGATGCAAACGAACAAGTGTTTCGACATAAGTTACATGTTCCATCGGAAGTTTTAAATATCGGAAAATCTTTTGGACTCTTCTCGCGCCGAGTTCTTCATGCCCGTGGAAAGTCCAACCGGTTCCTTCAACGAATTTTTTTGTGACATTTTTAGCAATATCATGAATCAGAGCAGCAAATCTTAACCAAGGATCGCTTGTGACTTTCGCAATATTATCCAACACTTTTAGAGAATGAATGAACACGTCTTTATGGCCGTATCGGAAATCACCTTCCTGCACAATTTCAATTCCCGCGAGTTTATCCAAGTCCGGGAATATATACTGAAGGAGGCCTGCTTCTCTAAGAATTTTGAATCCTACACTTGGTTTTGGAGACTCGATTATTTTCATCAATTCATCTGTGATTCTCTCTTTTGCGATGATTGTAATACGATCAGCCATTGTAGCCGCTGCTGTTATAGCTTTGTGATCAACTTTGAATCCGAGTTGCGCCGCGAATCTTGACATTCGCATCATTCTTAGCGGATCATCACTAAAAGTGATCGTCGGATCCAACGGGGTTTTAATAATACGCTGATCCAAATCAGTTTTACCTCGGAACATGTCAATTACTTGACCGTGCTTGTCTTTATTTAAAGCAACCGCCATTGTATTGATTGTAAAATCTCTGCGGCGAATATCATCGTCGAGTGTTCCCTTTGTAACTATCGGATTTCGAGAACCCTTTTCGTACTCTTCTTTTCTGGTTCCCACAAACTCTAATTGAACATCTTTCAAAGGCACCATTGCAGTACCGAAACGCTCGTAAATTATAGCTTTGGACTTGAATCTGCGTGCGATTTCATTAGCAAAGGCAATCGCGTCGCCGACAACAGTAAAATCGAAATCATTACGAGGGCGTTTCAAATAATAATCACGCACAAAACCACCGACAGCATAGACTTTCACGCCCATCATATCAGCAATTTCACCAATCCTGAGAACTACTTTTTCTTGAATATATAGTCTGCCGGCAATAGGTTCAGTGTTACTGACTACTTCTAGTTTGCGAACTATTCTTTTTCGTTTTGGTTTGCCGACGGGAAGATTGTTTTCCATTTTCTAAAATTGCGTTTGTTTGTTTATCCGGTTCCGAATAGATCCATGGGTTTGTAAAATCATATTATCATTAATCAAAAACGTTACGTAACCGTACTTAATAACAGTACCTTACGTCAAGAATGTTCGAATATAATGATTTTTGTTATTTTGTATTTCAACGATTCTCTAAACCCTTACATACAATTTATGAAATAATATCTAATTGAACAAATTATCTTGCATTCACAATTGTTCAGACAGCATATAGATTATTATCAATGAGAAATTATCCAATTGCGAAATGCCCTTATCTAAACTATGCCAACCGTAGATAATTCTTAACACATAACGAAAAAGATCGAATTGTGATTCGATCTTTTTGTTTTTTTATCAAGTGGAAATATTCATAATGAGTTTAATTGTGTCTCTTTCGGCGTCTGTTGTTCATCATCTTGAACAAGCGTTTCATAAAACGATGTTCGAACACAATAAATTTTGCGTATTGTTCAGTACTTAGGATTGTCTTCATTTCAGCAGACATCTCCCTATGCAATCTGTAAACATTATCACGAACAGCAACAATCGCGCTTATTCGTTCAGATAGAATTTTCTCTGATGATTTGTTGTCAATAGCGTCTTGTAACTTAATTGATAATTCATCAACTTTGTTTTTCTCGCCGTCTTTTTTTTTATCATAGAAGGTATACTTCGCCAGAAACTTATCAGAAGATTCTTCGTCCATATTAAGAATTTCAAGTAGTTTAATTTTCTTTACCTCCCTTATTTTCTTTTGCATATCAGCATCACGCATTCCTCTGCCTCTTTGCATTCCTCTGCCCTGACCGGGCTGTGCAAGCGTTTCAAAAGCAGTGGTCAACATGATGATTAGAATTAGTAATCCTGATAATTTATGAGTTAAAATCTGCATCGGCCAAATTCTCCATAAGTAAGTGAAATTCTTTTTCGCTAAAATCCGGGATATAATCATAAACACTCGAAGATATATCTGATGACGATTCAAAGAAATATTCATCAATGCTAATATCCGTATCGTCAAATACCATATCACTAAACATATCATCAATTTCCAAGTTGATTTCCTCAGATGATGCCAAAGATTCGTCATAAAAATCATTACTGAGTTCATCTAACATGTTTTCAAAGCTGTTGTCGGAAATTATCTCAGGAATTATTCCCATGTTCTCATGTGGAATAAGCACTGTGTATTCTGTAGGATGCATGACTTTCGAATATTGAGTCTCGCTGCTTTTAACTTGGTCCTCTGCCCCGTTTATCACAAAATCATCACGATAAATAAATACAAATAATACCAGCATAGCTGAGACTATGGAAATATTCAGTCTGCTGAAAGTCCAAAATGATTTTTCTGATTGATTAGCTGCAAGTCGGCGGTTAACTTTGACAGAAAGATTGCGTGTTCTCTCTGAAATAATATTATTCCAATCCACAGCATCAATTTGTTTGAAAACAAGAATAGTGTCATTAAGCTCTCGTTCCAGTTCAGGGAATTTTTTCAATGCTGATTCAAAAAGAACCGCATTTGCCGCCGGCAGTTTTCCTTTGACATAATCAGCAATCAGCTCACGAG
>JAQIDA010000102.1 GCA_027858275.1 Candidatus Kapaibacterium sp.
ATATTAAATTGATTCTCTGCTTTAGCCTTAATCAGGGCGATACTCCCGGGATCACGATAAGCCAAGGCAAACATCTGCAAAGGCTTATAGGACATTGCCTTATTAAAAGCCGTCTCGAAATCAATCTTCGGGTCATAAAGTAATTCGTCAAAGCAAGTATTAATAATATTTCCCGTCGCCATGGGCGCGGAAGTCGAGCTTTTTACGAACTTCTTCAAAAAATGTAAATTAGTATTAACCCCTTCGGACAGAAAACATTCGGCAATATCAGTGACATCAATCAAAAAATCCGGTTGCAGAACAATAATCGTCGAAGCCTTGCAACTTAAGTTGTTGATCTTATCAACGATCTTTGAATTAACATTGATGATATTCAGCCTGTCACCCGCCTGAACCATTTCCCGCAGATGTGCCCATTTTTCATTCAGGACTAATTTGATCGCACCGAGTTCATCTGTCTCACAATATATGAGATTATCGTCAGCGGTTTCAGCATCTTCATTATCAACATCAATGAATTTCGGGATTACAACAGCCTGAATCTTGCGAAAAAAAGTAGTCTCTCGATCATAATCACTGAATTCCGCCTCAGCAATTTCATAATCATATAACAGAGGGGAAAAACTCTCTGGAATCCGGACAGATGAAAAATTTTCGATTAATTTACTGAGTGTGAATATCGAGAAACTCAGCTCAATTTCTGAGCATTTCCGACCGGGATCTTTTTTGACTTGTGCGACAAGCCAACGGAATTTACGCATATCCCTTTTAATCCTAAAAGGCAGGGCATATTTGTCGGCAATAAAAATCGTTTTGGGGTAGAGGCCCGAAAAAAATTGGGACTCATGTTCAGTGAGTTTGTTCAGCAGGTCTTTGAAAATTAATCTACAATGCAGTAGTTTGTCCTGAAGCGAGCTTGATTGGTCCGCGACTATTTCGCTGAGTTCTTCAAACAGGAACTCAGCCGAGTTCCTGTCTAAAGTATTATTCTTCATCAGCCCTGACATCTTTAATTCTTAGCTGAGGTGTTGATCTGCCGCCGAAAACATTCTCTTCGATATTATATACGATCGAGAAAGACTTTCCGCCGGAGCATTCGCTTAATTTGTGACCGAGATTATAGCCGATAGCGTCAATCTCAAATCTCTGGTAAGCGCGGAATTTCAAATGATTTTTGCCTACAATTTTCACTCCGTTGAGAGAGCGAACGCCTCTTGAAACAAAGACCGGTTTGTAGTTCTCGTATCCGTGAGGAGCAAAGCCTTCAAGGCATTTCAGGAAGTCCGGTGACAATTCCCAAAGCTTCAATTCAGCGTCAATAGTAATATCCGGTTCAAGCATTTCTTTCGATATTTGCGTGCGCGCTGTCTCGTCGATACTGCGACGTAATTCTTCAACATGCTCTTCAGGCATAGTCAAACCCGCCGCGTGTTTATGTCCGCCAAATTCAATCATCAAATGAGAGCATTTTTTCATCGCTGAATGTATATCGAAATTTGCAGTACTTCGCGCCGAACCCTTTGCTTTGCCGTCAATTGAAGTCATCAGCACTGTGGGGAGGCGGTAGCGATCAACTAATCTTGAAGCAACAATTCCGATCACACCGGCGTGCCAGTGCGGGGAATGTATGACGAGTGAGCGTCGGGACTTCTCCTTCAGCAATTCATCCGCCATGGGAATGGCTTCTTCAAAAGTTATCTCGTCGAAATGTCTTCTGCGTCTGTTTTCCTGTTCCAGTTGCTGAGCCACTTGGAAAGCGACGATAGAATCGCCCTGAACCATCATATTTACAGCACGTCCGGCATCACCCAATCTGCCGGCTGCGTTAATCAGCGGAGCCAGTGAATAGACAATGCTCGAAGCAGTGATTGATCCCAAAGTAATACTCGGAATACAATCAATCAAGCCTTTGAGACCGGATCGAGGATCTTCGTTCAATTGCTTGAGCCCGAAGTATACAAGCGTGCGATTTTCGCCGATAAGCGGAACCATATCCGCCGCTGAAGCAATCGCCACATAGTCCAAATACTTATAAACATCACCCTTCCACTTAATCGTCTGAGCGATTGCCTGTACTACTTTGAATACTACACCGCAAGCCGCCAGATGTTTGAAAGGATAATTGCAAGTTCCCTTGATCGCGTCGATAATCACATCTGCAACAGGCAATTCGTCTCCCGGCTCATGATGATCGCATACAATAACATCCAAATTCTTTTCCTTGGCATAAGCCACAGCAATATTTGAAGTTATGCCTACATCAACCGTAATAACGAGTTTTGTCTTTGCTTTAAGGGATTTGTCGATACTTGCCTTGGACAGGCCGTATCCTTCAGTGAAGCGATCGGGAATATAAAAATTTACTGTTCCGCCAATTTCTTGCAGAAACTGCATCAACAGTGCTATGCTGGTTGTACCGTCTACGTCGTAGTCACCGTGTATCCATATAGGCTCCCCTTTATCAACAGCTCGAATTATTCGCTCCGTCGCTATATCCATACCGTCCATAAGGAACGGGTCATGAATATCAGCCTTTTTCGGCTCGAAAAACTTCCTCGCGTCTTCAATGCTTGTCACTCCGCGAGTGGTCAGCACCTTAGCTAAGCTTTTTGGGATATTTAGTGATTCAGAAATATTTAGAACAGTACTTTCATCAGCCTCTTTTTTGAAAGTCCAACGATAATTCAAGATTTAACCTATTTATTTTTCAATTGAGACAAATATAGTGAAAAAATTAGGAGAAACAAAAGAAAAGTGTGTAATTTTTTCCACACATCGTGATTTATTTTGATTATACAGTGCATATACGATTCTAATTCCTTATTTTGAAAATAAAAACGTGGAAATATGACGGGAAAATACACAGAAGAAAATACGCAACCCTCAATGATGAGTGATAAATACAAGAAAATTAATCAAAGCGTATTGATTCGTTCGACGGGGAATTTGCCCGGTGGCACGATTAAGTGCAGAATCCGCGGAATTGCCGGACGAACTCACCTTGTCGAAATTATTTCCGATGATCCCAAAGCCGAACCTCAGTATCTGGAATGCGTCAAAGCCGGAAGAATAATCTCAAAAAATAAAAATTCATCTATGACAGCCGTCGGTGATATTGTTGCCGTGATGCCCGGAAAAAAGAAAAAAGGCAAAATCACCACTCCGAAAATAATGATGATCGCCCCGAGACAAACCACACTTTCGAGAACTTCGATCAAAACCGAAAAACGCGAACACGTTATAGCGAGTAATATTGATAAATTAATTATTCTCGCCGCCGCTGCTTCGCCGAGATACAACAAAAAATTGCTTGACAGATTTCTCGTTTCTGCCGAACTCAACGGAATTGAGCCGATTATCTGTATAAATAAAATTGATCTTGAAGAAATTGAATATCTTAAAGAGAATCTTGCGATCTACAGCGCCCTCGGTATAGAAATCTATTTCATAAGCGCGACCGAAAATATCGGCGTCGATGAATTCCGTAAATCCATAGAAGGATACTCCTCTGTTCTGTCCGGACCTTCGGGCGTAGGAAAATCTACTTTGCTTAATCAACTGCTTGGCGACGAAGTGCAAGCGGTCAGCGAAATCAGCGACCGAACCGACAAAGGCAGGCATACGACAAGCGCGGTGCGGATGTTCGATTTGCAAGACGGAGTCAGCACAATAATAGACACGCCGGGAATCAGAGAGTTCGGAGTCTGGGGACTCTCCCGGGAGGAACTGCACTTATATTTCCACGAGTTCGACGATTTTAATCAGCTTTGCAAATACAGCGCCTGCACGCATACACACGAGCCTTATTGTGCCGTGAAAGAGGCGTTTATTGAAGAACTTATCAACGATGAACGCTATGAAAGCTACCTCAATTTGTATGAGACACTGCCGGATTTGAGAATTAAATCCTGACAAAATTTTGAAAAGAGGATAATTATGTGGTTTGAACCCAAAAAAATAATTATCTTTGCATTCTTATTTCTATGAATTCAACTGGAGAGGTGCGAGAGTGGTTGAATCGGGCGGTCTCGAAAACCGTTGTGCCGCTAGCCGGTACCGTGGGTTCGAATCCCACCCTCTCCGCAAGAAGAAGCTGTGTGAAATAAGTTCATGCGGCTTTCTCTCTTTTCGTAGAGACGCCCAATTTGGGCGTCTAAGCACGACACAAAAACATTCAAACATCAATCCTGCCCAAGACGCCCGAGTCGGTCGTCTCTACACCAACAAAACATTATCGTAGAGACACCCAATTTGTGCGTCTCGGCAACAAATAAAAAAATCCTTTCAACTTAATTGCACAATATTTCCAAAAAATTACTATCTTTATAATTGAAATGAAATTTGTTGTTTCGTTAGAGATTATATTTTTCCAAACATGGGAGTTAATGCGCTATGAAAAAGTATATACTATATTCACTATTCTTACTGTTTATTACCGGTTCAAACCTGTTCTCCCAAAATATATCATATATTCAGCCTGACATCGGTGCTCCGGGAATGAGTATCTATGTAGAGATCATCGGCCCCTTTGATGATTATTACAACTTTGGCCCGGACGGATTCTCTATGAATAATATCGGTGACGATGTCTATGTGACTGTTGCCAATCCGGATGATGCCGATAAAATTATTGTCGGACCTCTGACAGTTAGTTGGGAGGGACGAATGATTTCGACCCATATATTCATAAAACCTAATGCGAATTTAAATCCCAATTCTTGGGAATGGGATAAATTAAATCCTGAATTCAAAGTTTTAATAAATGTTCATGTCGACGGCAACAGTACGCCTACTGCTCAGCAGCCGGTCTTCTATATAGTTCAGCCCTGTCCCGGCGGAGACAAATCCGGCAATGCCTCGCGAGAATTCGGAGACATAACAAATCTCGGTAAACGTTCTCCTCGAGGCGCGATTCTCTTTGATTCACTAACCCTTGCCAATGAGACTTATACAGTTTCAACAAATGATTGCGACCCAAATACAGACGGCAATCAAGGATATCTGCCGTTCATATTAATGGCGAAACATTATATCCGAGGCGGTGGTGTCACAAAAATTGATGTCAGCGGGGACTACGCAAGGAACGGTCACGGGGGCAACGGCGGACCGGGCGGCGGAGGCGGAGGCGGAAAATTTGATAATACAACGGGATCGGGAGGAGATAACGGAGGTAACGGGTATGTGGCCGGCGGTCATGGAGGCACAAATAATTACATATTTGGAGGCGGCTCTTATAAAAACACAGGAACCGGAGCCGGCAGCGACGGATACAGCTTGAACGGAGTTTTGCCGCCTCTAACAGAGGGTAATTATGAAGCATCAGGTGGCGGAACGGGACACCCATTTGGGGAAAGTGGTAGGTTTGCTTTCAGTGGTACTTCTTTTGATCAGAAACCGGGTGGTCACGGCGGCGGAACCGGATATAGAAACGACAAAGCCGGCGGAGCAGGAGGATACGGGACTCGCGGATCAAACGGCACATCGGATGCTACTGACGAAACCGGAGGATATGCACACGGTAACATTATGGTTGTTCCGATTGCAGGAGGATCAGGAGCAGGATCAAAAAATCCTCATAATGCTGATGATGGTGCTTCCGGCGGCGGCGGCGGCGGAGCTGTAGTGCTGTTTGCACCCGAATTGAATGGTATATTATTGTCCTCGGTTGGAGGGCTAAGCAGCAGTAACAGAACCGGTGGCGGCTCAGGAGGTCACGCCGGAATGTTCGCTAAACTACCTGTAGATATAATTGATTTATCTTTGCAAGGCGGAAACAGCTCAACTTCGAGAGCCGGAGGTGTCGGCAGAGCCAGATTCGATATTTCGAGTTATGGCAACAAAAATGTTCAGACTAACAACGAAGTCCCTGAATTCAGAGGACCGACTATAGATACATCACATTTCGTTTTTCGCGATCATTCACTTTTGGGCAGTCGCGGAGTCGACGAAGAAATTGATCTATACTTAAAGAGTGAAAGCGGGAATTGGGAATTTATAGATTCAATTTTTTATCCCTCCTCAACTGAATGGATGACAGAACTAACTTTAGATCCTATGGATTCTTTATTCTACGTTGTCGCTGTACAAGTAAATGAAGACCCGGGCACAGATGAATATCTCTTAGAACCGGAAAAAGTACACTCATTTGCAGCCGCGAATATATTGACTGTAATGACAACACCCGATATAGACGGCGCTGATTATCTTCAAATTTATGTGATGGATTGCGAAGACGGAGAAGGTTATGACTCAACAATGATTTATAATCTTGGTGACGCGAACTTGGACATGGCACTTGACAACGCCAATCTGGTTTTTGGCAACCGCGGCTACGAGCTAGTATCTCCCTTAGGACAAGTGATTGTCGAACCCGAAGACTCAGTTCAATTAATGTTCAAATACACTTATGTAAGCGGACAAAGCGGAGTTGATACTTTGCTGATTCCTCACAATGATTTGATAGACGATCCCCGCCCTTGGGCAATAGTTCTGGATGTTACGGTCGATTCAATAAAAGTAGAAATGTGGGAACAAAATTTTGTCGCTGAACTTGGGATTCCTATCGGCAACAGCCTTGATCTCGGAGAAGTTTGTGCCGGCGGCGAAATCACAGGATATTTTGAATTATGGAATCAATCGAATTTTGATATAAATATCAATAATCTGACTGTAAGCGCGGGAGAAACAAGGTTTACGGTTTCTTTAGTCGGCAAATCAAGTCTTCCCCCGTCTGATTCCGGATTGGTCGAAGTTGTCTTCACAGATATTCCCGAATCAGGATTAGACCAACTTTCTACAACGATAAGTTTTGGCATAGACGAATGTCCTAACAACATCTACAGTACTGAAGTTACTGTTGATATAATTAGATCAGTGCTGACATTAACCGGCACGTCTGACTTTGGCGAAGTCCGAGTCGGTGAAGAAGCAGAAACAGACATCACACTGACAAACGAAGGAACAGCTCCTGCATACATTACAGCCGCTGATCTTAGTTTTACTAACGGAACAGATACTTATTTCCAATTTGTGAAATCCGTTCCGCCGCTCCCATATTTGCTGAATCCGACCGAATCAATGATTGTTACAGTGAAATTTACTCCCTTGGATGATATAGATTATTCAACAACATTCACAGTAACAACTGAAGCTTCGGATGATTACTGCAGCGGAACCGCCGAAATTGAATTATTAGGTAAGGGCATTCGCGCGAAAATAGATTTGCAGCCTTATGACTTCGGTCTTAGTGCTGATTGCTATGATTGGCAAAAAGGGAAAGTGATTGTAACAAATGAAGGTTCCGGAGCTTTTCAAGTTATTGCCGACCCTGTGATCAGCGGTGTGGATGCTGCGAGCTTCAGAGTAGTTAACCTTCCGTCTCTTCCGTTGAATATCGCTCCGGCGGAATCTTTTGAATACGATGTAGAATTCAATCCGGCAGTGCCTCCGGTCGGAGTCAAATCAGCTACGTTCACACTTCAAACCGATGATATCGATCTGCCGGAAGTTTGGACTATTCTGACGGGAACAGTTGAAGAGATGAATATCGTCGCCGACCCGCTTGTGGTAGATTTTGGAGCTGTCCCGATCACACAAACATTAAATAAGGACCTTGTCCTTACGAATTTAGCCGGAATTGATGCTCATCTCAGTTCTGTTGTTCCTGAATCAGGCAAAGTTACAATTACTCCTACGTCAGGTACAATCGCCGGAAACGGAGGAACTTTAGTCTTGGATGTTGAAGCTCTCTTTGACATGGACGGACCGATCAACGGAGAAGTCAAACTATACTTTGATGAACCATGCGAAGACTCACTGACAGTGCAGGTAATCGGCAACGGCATCAGCGGTAATTTATCTTATGATCCGACATTAGACTTTGGATACAGAGCATTTTGCAGTGATACCATCTTGACCGTTCAGTTAAGCAATCTCGGAGATGTCGCGATTACCGTTAAAAATATGGTGATTACCGGAACAGATCAGGATTTATTCGACTTTGTTAATCCAATGAATTTCGATCAAATCATTGAAGCAAAGGACATGCTCCCTCGCCAAATAGTTTTCAATCCTACAGGAACAAACGACGGAGTTAAAACTGCCGAGCTTGTTGTTACGGTGGTAGAAAACGGCGAAACAAAAGATAAAATCATCACATTGACCGCAGAAGTGACAAGCGGATTGATAGCAACTCCGCCGATTGTAATTCTCAATACATTCATCAACGGAACAGATACTGAGACGGTGACTTTGACAAATCAAGATAAAATCATGATTCAGATTGTATCTCTGTCGCCTCTGACTCATCATCCTGATAAATTCACGGTAAATGAAATCGGAGCCCAGTTGCCGGTAGATTTGAAAGTCGGAGACTCGAAATCATTGGAAGTGGTATTTGATCCCGGAACCGCTGTCGGCATATTTGTCGACACACTGCAGATTGAAATAATGATTGACGACTGCCGGGCGTATAGATATATTGAACTGATCGGAACGAGTTCACCGATGTCATTCCTCAGTATTTGGATGCCGGATACACTTGTAACTCCGGATTTAGATAATTTCCGTTTCCCAATTTATTCATCGATTCAAGCTGACGGAGTGCCTGATACAACTTTCGATTTCACGGCTACAATTGTCTTCGATCAAACAATATTCTTGCCTCGAGAGTTGAGCAAGGGCACAATAGTTTCCATAAGCGAAAACGCCGGCGAACGGACAGTGAAAATCAATGTGCCTGATGTGAAAGTCGAGGGCGGGGGAACAATTCTCACTGAGATAATCGGTTGGACGATGTTAGGAAGCACAGAATCTACTTCGGTCAGATTCACTGAAACGGCAGTTAACCCCGGCGGAATTGTGTCCGTTGAGAATGCCCAAGCCGGAAGTATAGAACTCGAAATCTGCACAGAAGGCAAAGACCCGAATAATAACAAACGTCTGCTGATTCCGAAAAATCCGCTAAATATAATAATTAGACCAAATCCCGCGACAGGTCAGATACACGCTGAAGTGTCCGTTCTTGAAGTCGGAGTGCACAGCATCGAAATCGTCAATATCAGAGGCGAACGAAAGACAATAAATCATTGGGATGTTTCTCTCGACGGAGAACATAACTTTGAATTTGACTTCGACATGCACTCCGAAGCAAGCGGAATGTATTATGTAGTAATCCGTTCGGCAACAAGAATAAAAGCCGTCCCGGTATTTATAGTGAAATAAATGAAGACTACTCATCCCAACCTCCGGTTAAGTCCGGAGGTTGAAGCTATCAGGAATCTTATAATTATGACAAAAAACAAATTCATACAGAACGGATATTCAATGAAAATTTTTATACTAATGTTGTCTGTTGTTGGTATCTCGCTTAGTTCAATTTTTGTGGCGAATGCCGATGAACCGGAAAAGCCCAAATATTTCCTGGGCGGATATGCCGCCCTGAATTCAAACATTCATCAAGCTGACTTTCAAAGTCTGCCCGAATGTCCGAGTTGCTCACCGGGTTTCAGAACAGGCAACGGTTTTGGCTTTGCCGCCGGAGTCCTTTTCAATTATCCTCTCGTGGATAATATCTCATTGGACTTCCGTCTCGGCTACTCAGGCTTGCACGGCGAGTTGAACGCAACAGAGACAATCGGCAATGTTGAATTGCTTAATTCCGGAGTTCCGGCGACAGTCGATGCAGTGGCAGAGCATATAATTGATGCGAGTTTGAGCACAATCGGTTTGGACGCTACCGTTAATTTCAAATTCTTTTCAGCTTTGGAAAGTGCAATCGGGATTCGAGGCGCCTTTCTTATGAGTGCATCTACAAGCCAGACTGAGACATTGATCAGCCCGGATTTCGTCACTTTTCTAGATGGCAAGACAGTCCGAAATGAATATAAAGATATTGAAATCGCTGACAAAAACTCATTCCAAATGTTTGGCGTCGCAGGTCTTTCCTATGACTTCCCAATCAGCAAAACGGCTTATATCAGCCCGGAATTAAGATTCTATTTTCCAATTACCGACATCAGCTCAGCGGATTGGAGCGTATCAACATTGCACATAGGCGTAGCACTAAAAATCCCGGTATTTGCCGCAAAACCTTTGCCGGCAGTGCGAGACACATTATATCTGCGAGACACGACAACAGTCGCTAAATTCGGATTGCCTGCACCGATAACGACAATGATTGGCAGTAAGGAAACATTCGGAGTAATCGAAGGTAACGGACTGAGAAAATTGAGAACCACAATCAGTGAATATTACAGGACACAAATACCGGAATACGCAGAACTAAGCTCGTCAATATCAGCTGTCGGCATCACAAAAGACGGTAAAAGAATCGTTGATCCTGTCATTATAATAGAAGAAATTGAGACAAGAGAAGATTTCCCCTTGTTGCCCTATGTGTTTTTCCAAAACGGCAGCTCGGATCTGACCAAAACAGTAATGAAACTCAGATCTAAAGCAGATTATAATGAGCTTGATCTCAAAGATTTACCATGGAATACTCTCGGAATTTATTCTGATCTTTTGAACATAGTCGCATTGCGAATGAATGCCTATCCGCAGAGCTCGATCACAATAACCGGTTGCAATAACAATACAGGTATTGAATCGAAAAATATCGCTCTGTCCGGCGCTCGCGCTGCTGCCGTAAAAAAATATCTCAGGGAAATATGCGGCATAGATGCTGTCAGAATTAAAACTAAATCTCGGAATCTGCCGGCACAGCCCGGACGCGACAATGATGAGGACGGAATGGCAGAAAACAGCCGTGTTGAAATCAGCTCAAATACAGCTAATATTTTGAGCCCGATGAGCCTAAGTGAGAATCAGAGAACTGCTGATCCGCCTACAATTGAAATAATCCCGAGTGTAAAAGCAGAGAAAGACCTCAAAAACTGGGACATAAAAGTCAATCAAGATGATAAAATAATCCGAGAATATTCAGGCGAAGGTATGCCGAAGACTCAAATTTGGCAAGTCGAAGAAGGCCTTATTCCCGAAATGGAAAAACCTCTCGGTATAGTTATGAATGTCGAAGATGAATACGGACAGACAAAACGGGCTGAAACCGCACTGAATATCAAACAATTGACGATCAAAAAGAAAAGAAATATTCTGAAAAATG
>JAQIDA010000109.1 GCA_027858275.1 Candidatus Kapaibacterium sp.
CTTGGAGAAATATATAAACTCAGAAATCAATTTGAAACAGCACTTGAATTCTATAAAAAATCTATTGATTTTGAAATTAAATTTCCGAATGTAATAACACAGTCCTTTCTGAGCTATTCAGAACTGATTGTACGACTAAAGAAAAATGAAAAATACGATAATGTTTTAAATATATTGAATCCAAGAATAAACGAGAGCATCTTTCCAATCGAAAAGTATAAAATGGGCTCAATATTATCGATAATATATGCTTCTATGAATAAAAGTGATCTTGCTAAAAAATATGAGATTTTTGCACAGGAAAATGCAAATGCCGAAACTTCAGGACTTCAATACCATAAATATTTAGGAGTAGTTAAGGAAAGAACCAGATGGTTAGATAAACTTCTAAAACGAAAATAATACTATGGCTAACAATGTACCTAACAACAGCCTTGCTATTAATACAGCGCTGAATTTACTGACCGTTAGTCAGCATTCCGATATTTTTCATCTATTTGTAGTATGGCTGTCTCTCAGCACTTATAATACGATAACAAACAAGGATCACCCTTACTTTGTTGATATTTCTTCCTACTCCCACTCAATAGTCCCCGGAGGTTTACTCGTAATAACATAAACGACACGATTAATCCCTCTTACCTCATTAATAATCCGATTAGACATCTTAGCGAGAACTTCGTAAGGCATGTGGAACCAATCCGCTGTCATACCGTCTACGCTGGTGACAGCTCGCAGAGCGCATGTATACTCATAAGTGCGTTCGTCACCCATAACCCCTACGCTTTTGACGGGAAGGAGAACGGCGAAGGCCTGCCAAATATCGTCATAGAGACCCGCTTTGCGGATTTCATCGAGATAAATATCATCAGCTTTACGGAGGATCGCCAGTTTTTCGGAGGAAAGACCGCCGAGGACTCTGATTGCCAAGCCCGGTCCCGGGAAGGGATGACGTGCTACAAACCAATCGGGAACGCCGAGTTCTCGTCCGACCGCTCTGACTTCGTCTTTGAACAATTCTCTGAACGGTTCCAACAATTTCATGTTCATTTTTTCGGGTAAACCTCCCACATTGTGGTGGGATTTGATAGTTGCCGAAGGGCCGCGTGTGGAGACTGATTCAATAACATCGGGATACAAAGTGCCTTGTGCCAGCCACTTTACATTGCCGTGTTTTTTCGCCGCGACTTCGAATATATCAATGAATGATTTGCCGATGATTTTGCGTTTCTTTTCCGGATCGCTTACGCCGTCGAGTCTGCCGATAAATGTATCTTCGCCGTCGATCAAATCAATGGATATATCAAATGAATCGTTGAACAGATCCATAATCATCTTACTTTCGTCCGTGCGCATCAGGCCTGAATCCACATGCAAACAGTGAAGTTGCGGACCGATTGCTTTGTGCAGTAATGCAGCGAGTACGGTTGAATCAACTCCGCCGCTGAGAGCACAAAGAACTTTGTCGCTGCCGACTTGCTCACGAATTTCTTTCACGGCATTATCTATATAATGGGAAGCGTTCCATTCCTCTTCGCAGCCACAAATCGTTCTGATAAAATTATTCAGAATCTGCTTGCCGTCGTCGGAATGATGTACTTCCGGATGGAATTGAACTCCGTATATT
This sequence comes from Candidatus Kapaibacterium sp., assembly GCA_027858275.1. Lineage (GTDB taxonomy): Bacteria > Bacteroidota > Ignavibacteria > Kapaibacteriales > UBA2268 > JAQIDA01. Next base: position 1,628 of record JAQIDA010000109.1, read on the forward strand.
TGGCGTTCTTTCGAACGTACCGCACATATTGGAGAATTTCCCGAATGACCGATCACTTCGAAGCCTTTGGGCGGTTCGACTAAAGCGTCGCCGTGGCTCATCCAAACATTTGTATTCTGGGGAACATCCTTAAACAAATCATCGTTTTTATCAATAATTAACTCGGCTCTGCCGTATTCGCGATGTGCCGCGCTGTCGACTTTGCCGTCAAGATTATAGGCGATCAACTGCAAACCGTAGCAAATTCCGAGAACCGGAACGCCGACGTTGAAAACATCTATTGTGGGCTTAGGCGCGTCATCGGCGTAAACACTCGAAGGACCGCCGGAGAGGATCAGTCCGTTGGGATTGATCGTGCGAAATTCTTCTTCGCTTATATCAAATGGCTTAATCTCAGCAAACACTCCGTTTTCACGCACCTTGCGGGCGATAATCTGGGTATATTGCGAGCCGAAATCGAGGATTAGAATATTTTCGTTTATTTGCATAGTCTTTACTGATATATGTATTAAACTGTTTTCCGTATTATCATTTAGCCGAAAACCCTAAACACTATAAGCCTTCAACATTAATCCATAATTAACTACATTCCGGCTATAATAATGGCGACAAACACAAGCTTTTTAACGGATGACTAAAATAAATGAAAATTATGGTTTTTTATCAATCCTTTTCTTCGATGTCTGACACTTTCTTCTGTGTCTGACATCATAACCGTCTCGGCTGCACTATTGCACAGGAGGCGGCTATTGTTCAATTCGAAAGAAGGCATCTACAACAACGAATTTCCACTTCAAAAACATCCAAATTAATGTTATTTTTCATTAGTATTTTTCAGTCAATATATTTATATTGAAAATTGTATTTGATTGATGTTAACCGGCAAACAATTTATTAATATAAGGTGCTTTATGAGAACATTCATTTTTTACTCAATTCTAATCGCTTTTTTCAATGTTTCTTTCATGTCTTCCGATCCTGTAATATTCAAAGTGGATAACGGGCAATCAGGAGGCGCTTACATGGATGCTAAAACGATTTGTTGGGAAGAAAGCTGCCTGCTAAAACCTAAAGGTCCGTGCAAGGTAAATAAAATCCAAGTCTATTTGACCGGTTCGGTAGCCGCAAAAGACACAATCTGGATCGTCGGTGACCCTGCTGAAGGCTCCTTTTCGCCGTCGTTGTTTGTACATTATATTAATGCGCTGACAGATCCGATTATATTGGAT
>JAQIDA010000176.1 GCA_027858275.1 Candidatus Kapaibacterium sp.
TGTTAACCCCGCTATTATTTCCATTACTCCGGACGTCGGATCAATCGGGGACGAAATCACTATCAAAGGCTCCGATTTCGGAATCATCAAAGATGACTGTGGCATAAGCTTTTACGGAGCTGATGCCGTTGAATTTGATCTTGTGAGTGACTCAGTGATTACTGCGATTGTTCCTGAAGGTGCTATGACCGGTGAGGTGACTGTCAGTGTTGATGAGCTGATGAGTAATTCAGTTAGTTTTACGGTCATTCAGGTGGATTTTAAATGTGAAATATCGGGTGTACACTACGATGAAAGCTCAGTGAGGCTTGATATAAGGGATACAAATTTAACAAGACTTCCGGATTGTGTTGGGAACCTAATAAATATAACATCTGTTTACATTGGATATACAAAACAAAAGAAGTTAAATGATGCATTCAGCAATCTTATAAACATTGATGATTTAATGATCGTTCGAAACCAACTACTAACTGAATTGTCAGAGAATTTTGGAAATTTAAAAAAAATAAGCCGTTTAAAAATATGGAAAAATCGTTTAATAACATTGCCTGAGAGTATTGGTGAGATGACAAATTTGACATTTATTAATGCGGATGAAAATCAATTAACACAATTGCCTGAAAGCATTGGGAATTTGTTAAAGTTGAATTCTCTAGACTTCGGCAACAATCAATTGTCAACCTTGCCCGCGAGTATTGGTAATCTGTCAAAAATGGTACACTTGGATATAAAGGATAATAAATTAGTTTCGTTGCCGGGAAGTATTGGTCGTATGACTAATCTAAGAAATCTTTGGTTGAGTAACAACCTGTTAACTGAATTGCCTGAAGGCATGTCGAATCTTATAAATTTGGAAGAATTGAATTTACATAACAACAAATTTTCAGTATTTCCGGATGCGTTATGTAGTCTGTCAAAATTAGGACTGCTATTGATTTCTGAAAACAGTTTAGAATCTCTGCCTGAGAGTATTGGGAATATGAAAGGTCTTGTGGATTTGTATTTGACATCTAATCAATTGACGACCCTACCCGGAAGTATGGTTGATTTGACAAATATGAAATCTTTATTCCTTGCCGGAAATAAATTCACAATATTTCCGGAGTGTATCTATAATATGACTAATTTGGAAGCGTTGTATATTTCGGAAAATCAGTTAACTGAATTCTCTGACAGGATAAGCAAAATGGAGAGTTTAAAAGTTATAAGTATTGGCAACAACCAATTGACAAAGATTCCTGACAGTATTGGGAAACTATTGAAATTAAACTACTTAAACCTTAACCATAATCACTTAGAGTCTTTGCCGGAAAGCATTAAGAATCTTCCGCTATTGTACCAGTTAGATCTCAGGGGAAATAACTTCTCTGATGAAGAAAAAACAAAGATTATTAGTTGGTTGCCGAATTGTGAAATATCATGGTAATCAAACCATAAATTCATCCGATGACATTTTCAAAACAGCCACAGTCATCCGATGACTGTAGTCAGAATTAAGATGTCATCGTATGAATTGATCTTTAAACCAAACAAAAAAGAGCCGTCTTCAAAAGTAAACGGCTCTTTTAACTTAATCAAATATCTCAAAAATCAATTCTCTTCCGAAAACTTCCTGCCGGCTCTCAAAGCCGCAATATTAGCTTCAACCACTTTATCGCCTTTTCTTCCAAAGAGAGTGCGGAGAGCGTTTTCCAACAATTCCTGCTCTATATCGAGGAAGGGAGCCGCTGCGCCGAGTACAACGATATTGGCTGATCTTGCTGATTTAAGCTCTTTGGCGATAGAGTCAGCATCCAAAGCCTTGTGATTAGGGAAGTTTCTGACAGCTTCCAATACTATTTCAATATCCGGGTAGTTCGGGATATTGATGAAGGGATTAGTATTTGTTATCAGCCAACCTGTTGGAGAAAGCATCGGCAAATAGCGCAAAGCCTCCATCGGTTCTACAGAAATAATAACATCCGCTTTGCCTTTGGGGATCAAATCCGAAGCGATCGGTTTGTCCGAAAGACGAAAATGAGACTGTACGTCTCCTCCGCGCTGACTCATTCCGTGAACTTCCGCTTGTTTCAAAAATAAATTTGCTTCGACAGCCGCGTATCCGATAGTTCCGGCGATAGAAAGGATTCCCTGTCCGCCGACACCTGCTATAATTATATCTTTTTTCATATTATCATTACTATATATTGTTATAATTTGTTCTGTTTATCAATCGACAATTCGGAATTATCTTTTCACGCTGTCTTTATAGCTCACGAGTTTTCTGGTATCAACCACACAAGCTCTGCGAGGAATAACAACAGAAACTCCCTTATAAGCAAGCTCTTCTTTCATAATTTCCATATTTTTCTCGTGATGTTTCCCAAGCGGATTCAGAAGTCTTACATGCGCTTCTTCAACGCCCAAGCCCAAACAAATATCTTCGATTTTGCCTGTGGCTCCGGACAATTGGCAACCCGTCATAGCGGTAATGCCGTTATCAAGAATCAATACAGTGATAGGCGATTGGGTATTAACAGCGTCCAAAAGACCGGTTATACCCGAATGAGTAAAAGTGGAATCTCCGATAACAGCGACAGCCGGAAACATACCTGCATCGGCAGCACCTATTGCCATAGTGATTGACGCGCCCATATCAACACATGAGTTTATAGCGTCATAAGGCTCAAAAGATCCGAGTGTATAACATCCGATGTCTGCAAAAACTCGGCCGGGAGCAAGTCCCGCCAAAGCAGCGTTCAATGCGTTATAAGAATCAATGTGAGGACAACCTACACACAATTGCGGCGGGCGACCGGCTACGAAATCAGGAACATCCTGACCGATTGTATCTTCCATACCAAGAGCTACAGCAACACTGTTAGGATTCAATTCGCCCACGCGCGGCAAAGTTCCGTCCAAACGTCCGCGAATGTTAGGTCCTTTGCCCAAAAATCCTTTGAGCATTTCTTCTACCATCGGCATTCCTTCTTCCATAACGAGAATTTCGTCGCATTCTTCGGTGATCTTTTCGATCATTTTACGCGGGAGAGGATACTGAGAAATTTTGAGCAGGGGATAAGGAACTTTTCTGTCCGGATAATTTTCCATGAGATAGTTATACGCCAAACCACAAACAATAATACCTTTGGATTTGTCTTCGCCTTCAAAATATTTATTGAAGCCGGAAGTTTCTGATTCTTCTTCCAAACCGGCTTGTTTGTCAAGCAGATCTACATATTGTGTGCGAGCTATTGAGGGCAGCAAAATAAATTGGTGCATATTTCCCGGCAATTTCTTTTCATTCTGAGCTTTCGGTCCGCTCAATTCTACAGCCGCTCTGGAATGCGCCAAACGAGTAGTAATTCTCATCAGCACAGGAATTTTATATTTTTCGGACATATCAAATCCGTAACGAGTCATATCATAAGCTTCCTGATGGTCGGAAGGCTCGAAAGTCGGGATAAACGCGAACTTGCCGTAAAAACGAGAGTCCTGTTCATTCTGAGATGAGTGCATGGAATGATCATCAGCGGCAGTAACAATCAGTCCGCCGTTAGCGCCTGTTACCGCAGAATTAATAAATCCGTCCGCGGCCACATTCATACCAACGTGTTTCATACAAACCATTGCTCTCTTGCCTGCGTAAGACATACCGAGCGCTGTTTCCATGGCTGTTTTTTCATTAACGCTCCATTCCGAACGTACATTGTCTTCTTTAGCTTGTTTTGAATTCTGAACGTACTCAGTGATTTCAGTTGAAGGAGTACCGGGGTAAGCATATATACCTGACAGACCGGCATCCAAAGCTCCCTTAGCTATTGCTTCATCGCCTAAAAGTAGTAATTTTTTCATTTATCGCTTAT
>JAQIDA010000191.1 GCA_027858275.1 Candidatus Kapaibacterium sp.
ATGCATCAGTAAAATTCTCCTGAAAAATAATTGAAAGAGAGCTGTCAGAATCGTTTCATTATTGAAAAGTATAAACCGCTTGCTCCGTAGCTGCTGAAATTGGCGTATTCCGCGACAGTTCTGTCGCCTTTGACAAAGGGACTCATGAATTTATATTCAAGTGTCAATTCCGTTGAAGTGAAGCTATAGGTCTGCCCGACATGAAATTCCGGCATCAGAAAAATGGCATTTTCCTGATTTACCGCCTCCCCTTTGAAAAAATCCAGCCATATACTTGAACCGGCATAAGTCATCCATTTGTTATCGGCATATTCCCAAAAAGTATTTGCGTCAAATGTAGGGTAGATTCGGAAATCCCTGTCGTTGGCAATGATTATAAGTGAGCCGCCGCCTGAAATACCAGGTGTCAATCCTGATTGTTCCCTAAACTCATGCGACGCCCCTATATCTAACTGGAGATTGCTAAAAGCCAAGGCAGTAAGATGCAAACCCGTATATACAGTGGTTTTATCCTTCCATCCGTAGCCGGCATAAAGCGAAGTGTAAGGAATAGGGATTACCATGTCGCTGAAATTAACCAAGGGCCCGCCGAGATTTACACCGACCGCGACTTCTCCCTTATCCAAAGGCTTAACAAATCGTGCAGGAGCACAGGAAGAAAAAATCAGCAAGACCGGCAAGATAAGAATCGTAATTATTTTCATAGTGCTATTATATGATGAGTTTAGGTGAATTTTCATAGTCCATATATGACAAAGTACAAAAAAGCAATATCAAAACAAAGTCAGCTATATTGCTGTGGTATAAATGCTTGGTTTAAGATTGTTATTTGTTTTCGGCATATACTGTCTGCCCCGGGACATCTTTTACTTTGTACACTTCAGCAGTGCCTCGAGAATTCGATCTCAAAATAGAAGAATTTATAAAATCTTGATGCCATACTCGAATATAATTATGCGGCAGCAGTTGCTCTCGCATTAGAAAAGCCAGTTCCGGACGGCGCAATCCGTTGATCATCACAAAGTCGTAAACACCGTCAAGAAGATTCTCCATTATTCTGTCATCTGCGCCTTCACTGTCGGGAAGTGCTTTTATTTGATCCTTTTTCAATTTTCCGTAGAAGCTGTAAAAAAGGAGATATTCATTATCCGTAAAGATCACAGATTCTTCGTTCATGTTTTCTTCAATATATTCCACTGCTCCGGTCATATCCGGCGCTGCATTTTCCATGCGATCAACTTGGTTCCAAGACAACAAAACAGCCGCAACAGTCAGGAATATAGCCGCGCGACGATAATCAATATTGATTTGAAGGAATTCCTTGAGCAGTTGCCCCGCAACCGGCAAAAGGAACACATAGGAATAATTGATGTTTTTATACAAGCCGTCGTTGTTGCCCGTTACAATATGCATCAGTACAACAGGCAAAGCCAAAATCAACAATGTATAGATACCCGCTTTTGGAATATTGACTTTCCAAGGGAATTGGAAGGACAGAATTACAAGTATCAGCGGCAAAATCGAATATTCAATTGCCGTCAGGAGAATCCGATAAATCGGACGATCCGGCGCGGAGGATGTCATCAACCAAGAATATTCGGGTGAAATAAGCATCCCAACTCCGATACCGACAAGAATCAAAGCCGCCGCAACCAAACCGCGTTCAGGCGATCTCACGGCTAACAGTATTATGAGAACAGGCAAATAGACAACAAGAGCATTGTCACATAACACAGCCAATATCATGAAAAATATGCCGAGCAGGATATCTTTAACTTGTTTTGAAACAGGGACTACTTCGTCTTTTTTGTGTTTTTGCCAATAATCGGCAATCAGGAAGTACATACTGCAAATCAGAAAGAAGAGAGCAAAAATTTCGCCGCCCGCGCTTTTGCTTATAAAAATTCGGGGACCCTGCAGGGCAAACAGCAAGAGAGCAAAAACAGCTCCCTTTGTATCATTCAGCAACTTTTTAGAGAACAAGAAAAACACGATCATCGACAGGATGCCGAATATTCCGCTAAGAACTCGCGCCCCGATGTACCCGCCTATAGAATCAGCCGCTGCCGATATATTAAGCGGAATTCGCGACGTATTAGTTTCAGCTGCCATAACAGTCGTGTCCCCGGACGCAACAACATTAGCCGCGTATAAATAGCGCGCTTCGTCCGGCGCCGGCGAGGAATAATCAAAAGTAAAGCTTGTCCAAAGCACAATTGCGATAATCGGAATTATCCATAAGATGTTCTTTTTTATGGCAGTCAGAGTGTCGTCGTCATTAAAATATAGATTTTTGTATTTCATGTTGCAGCGTTAAATTATGATCAATTTCCGAACTTATCTGTCAGCACCCAAATATAAGGAAAACTTCCGAGAATAGGAGACAGCTATTCGTAATCGTTCCGAAACCTTCATACCCAAACTTTATTTACAGTTTCGTATCTTTGTAACTGTAAAAAAATGAAATAACTTTTATTATATAAAGAACTACGAATCATGGCATCATACCCATACAGCACTATCGAGCCGAAATGGCAGAAAATTTGGAAAGAAAAAGATATTTATAAGGTTGAGGACGATATGTCTAAGCCTAAGTATTATATATTAGATATGTTCCCCTATCCGAGCGGCGCAGGCCTGCATATCGGGCATCCGGAAGGATATACCGCGACGGATATTCTCAAACGATACAAAAGAATGACGGGCTTCAACGTCCTGCATCCAATGGGCTTCGATGCTTTCGGTCTGCCGACTGAAAGATATTGCATGACTACCGGCATTCATCCGACAGTCGCAACAGAAAAAAATATCAATACTTTCAAACGCCAATTGGATATGATCGGTCTCGGTTATGATTGGAATCAATCTATCAACACCACGGATCCGGAATATTATAAATGGACTCAGTTCATGTTCACTAAGATCTATAATTCTTGGTTCGATAAAGAAACAAACAAAGCTCGCCACATTGACGAACTGCCTGTTCCTGCCGAAATAACAGGCGAAAAAGAAATCGCTGATTATAAAGATGAAAAACGACTTGCTTATATCTCTATGAAACCCGTCAATTGGTGCGAAGAACTCGGAACTGTTCTCGCCAACGAAGAAGTCGACGAATGGCGCGGCAAAGGCTATTCGGTTGAACGCAAACCAATGCGCCAATGGATGATAAAAATCACGGAATACGCCCAACGCCTGCTCGACGATCTCGATTTGGTCGATTGGCCGCACTCAACAATGGAAATGCAGAAAAATTGGATCGGCAAAAGCGAAGGGGCAGATGTTGTTTTC
>JAQIDA010000097.1 GCA_027858275.1 Candidatus Kapaibacterium sp.
CGTCCCGATGAAAACAACGCGAACAACACAGCATCAACTATTGCAAGATTCTATGTGAAGAGATCACTCGAAATGAATCTGATGGTTTCTGCAGAAAACACAGATACAGACATTTATAACGTATCGATGGATCCGGGCAATGAGGTTGAAGCAGGTAAATTGAACTTTGACAGATTAGCATACGGATTCTCAAGACTCGCATGGTTCACAAATATCGACAATGACATAATGTATGACGACGACGATATGACAGACAGCATAAAGATTGACGTTTTCAATCGTAACAGCTGGGAACCGAAGAGCGTAGATTACACTAACTACAAATTGTTGTTCTGGTCAGACGGAAACGACAAAAAGTTAACAAGATACGAAAAATGGAACATGGAAGATTATCTTGCAGAAGGCGTTATCGGCAACAAGAAAAACTTGGTTGTCAGCAGCCAGGAAATCGTTCCTGCAAACTCCTTCAAAATCGTTAACTCAGTTCCGGTTGAAGACCAGACATTCGTAAACAACGTATTACGTTGTATGTACAACGACGAACTGACACCTTGGGCTACAGGCACAGACGGTCATTCATTACTTGGTGAAGACTTTGATCGCGATCAGATCAGAGAAATCGAAAAAACACCTGTATTGAGATATGACTGGAACACAGACGGTAATTCAAACAACACGATCAGTGATGATCCGATGCCGATGTGCTCATTGATGGATCCTTATACAACAGGACCGGGCTTAGCACGCAGAGCATACACAGCCATCAACAATGACGGTCAGAGAACAGAATTCGACAGCACAATGGGTGTTTCAACAGTAATTTTGGAACAGAACCTTGTAGTCTTAGGAGTTGATTGGAGACATTGGAAAGATATCGAATCAATCATAAGAGCAGCAGTCGATTACATTGACAAAAACGACGGATTCGCAATACCTGTAGAATTGCTTTCATTCGACGCGCAGGCAGTCGCAAATAAAGTTCAGATTAGCTGGTCGACAGCATCTGAAATTAATTCAGACCGCTTTGACGTTGAAAGAGCTGAAATGCTGAATGGAATGAAAACATCATTCGAAACAATCGCTACAGTATCAGCAGCAGGCAAAAGCACAGAAACAATCAACTACGATCCTGTATTTGACGCAGACGTTACTCTCGGTAACAGCTACATCTATCGCTTAGCGATGGTTGACGCAGACGGCGTAACAGATTACAGTCTCGAAGTACTTGTAGATCTCGGAACAGCTTTGGTATTGGATAAACCGACACCAAGCCCCGCATCAAGCCAAGTAACGTTCAATACAAACGCTGACGCTAACGCATCAGTAACTGTGTTCAACTCTAACGGCAAAACATTTGTTCCTGAATACACAATCGTATCAGGTCAGATAGTAGTAGATCTTAATAACATGGCAAGCGGTATTTATACAATCGTTGTTAAAACTAACAATGAAATGACTACTCGCAAGTTCACTGTTGTTAAATAAGATCATTAAAGATTGATTTAGTTCAATCCTAAGCCGCTTCGGTTCTCAAACCGAAGCGGCTTTTTTTTTGACTGTGAGCAAGAAGCGAAATAAACCCATATTAGTGTAGATAAACGAAAAAAATATTGATTTTGTGACAGATACATATTAAAAAATTATACTCGCAAATTCAGATATAATTTGTAGCTTATCCCGTGATAAAAGAATCTGCGTTTCAGTCGTAGATTTCAAAGGAATATGAAACTATAAGTGTTGGCATAGCAGCTCAATATTTATACTGCGAGATAAAACAATCATTGATAAATCAATGATTCAGACAGCTTTGGAAACCATTGTCGACATAAAACGGTATAGATTTTACATAAGATAACAACATCATTTATGATACAGAAAACAAAATGGGATTGTTTAGAATTATTCCATAATGTAAGTTGGCTTTGCAGTTACTTACGAACTTAGACACAAAAGGAATTGACTATGAATTTAATCTTTCTGGGACCTCCCGGAGCCGGCAAAGGCACTCAAGCAAAAAATATATGCAATGATTACGGTGTCGTTCAATTATCAACCGGCGACATATTGCGCGCAAACAAGAAAGAAGGAACGCCACTCGGCAAGACAGCTCAGGAATACATGGACCGAGGAGATTTGGTGCCGGATGATCTTATAATCAAGATGATTCGGGAAGAAATGAAAAAGCCTTCTTGTAGCAACGGTTGTCTCTTGGACGGCTTCCCTCGAACCGTTGTTCAAGCTCGTGCTTTGGAAATCTTACTCGGCGAGATGGGCAAAAAATTGGACAGTGTTTTAGTCCTTGATGTCCCCGACGAGGAATTGGTCAGAAGATTGAGCGCCAGACTAACCTGTAAGTCATGCGGAAGATCGTATAATAATATATTCAACCCTCCAAAAGTTGAAGGTGTCTGTGATGATGACGGTGCAGAGCTCTACCAAAGAGAAGATGATTCAGAGAAGTCAATTCGCAACAGATTAGAAATATATAAGAAAATGACATCGCCTCTTATTGACTTCTACAGCAATCAAGATTTATGTGACGAAATTAGCGGGAGCGGTCAAATTAATGAGATTTATTCGGGGATAAAAAACTTGCTGGATAAATATTAATTTTCGTCAAATTGAAATTTTTGCAAAACTTGAGAAAAAATGAGTACGAATTTGATTATTCGTGCTCATTTTGTTATTATGGGTAATTGAATACGTTTTTTCAAACGGAGTCGAAATTAATGTCTGAAAAAGAAGAGCTTGCAAAAAGGATTGAAGAACTCTGCGGGTGGAAAATAAATCGCTTCAGAATGAAGATCGTTACAGATTTGTCTGACTGGATGAATATATTCAGGTCTGACGTCATTCGTATCGGCGGCAAGGATTATGTTGTCAGAGGGAATATAAATGAACCTCGTTTCGGCATAGATGACCAACCCAAATATTGGGTATTTAGTGCCGTGGACTTAGAGAACGGTGACGAAAAGATAATCAAAACTGTTTTTATAGAGACTTTTAATGCCCATATCGGCATCTTCAAAATCAAGTGCTACAGAGCTCCGGAAAAAGAAGGCGGAGTGCTTGATTTGGTGCGTGATGATAAAAGATTTATGCAGGGGCATCAGTATAATGATGAAAAAGGAAACAATGTTCGGGTGATTGATTTTATCCGCGGCAAATCTTTTTTTCATACACTGCCGAAAATTGAGAAGCCTCACAAACAGTATTTTGAAGAAGATCTGCCGGGAATATTAACGAAACTGTCCGGTTCCTTCAGAGCGATCAAACATTTGCACGACAATGGATTCTGTCACGGCGATATTCGTAATGATCATATAATAGTTGAAGCTGACACGGGAGAATACCGTTGGATTGATTTTGATTTGAAACAAGATGTAAGCGATTTTGATATTTGGAGTCTCGGAAATATTATTTCCTATGCTGTCGGTCACGGTTTAAAAACTTTCCGAGCAATTATTAAGTCTGATGATTTTTCCGATGATGTAAAAAAAAGTCTGTCAGCTGCAGACGGCTCTGCTTTTTACAATTACAGACTTATGAACTTTTCAAAAATTTATCCCTATATACCTCAGCGATTGTCTTTGATTTTGAGACATTTCACTTCCGATCCGATAGGGTTTTATGAAAGTATTGATGAGTTTTGTGATAGTTACGACGAGATGCTGCATCAGGAATTTTTGTAAACCTGGATTGCCAAACAATCCTGATATTTTTATCCTGTCCCTAAGTTTTAGACCGGCGGAATATATTATAAAGCTTTATCGTACAAACGGTAAGTCTTGTATTTTTTTCCGTTCATAGTAACTGTCAGGGCGCGATTCATCATAAGGTTGTCCTCAAGGATCCACGAAGCTTCACCGAACTTTATGCCGCGTTTTGATCCTCTTTCGAAGAATTCATAGTATAAAGCAGCATCTGCTCCGGTCGAACGATATTCCGGAAGCACTCCGAGAACGATAATGCGCAAGGTGTCGATTTTTTTCTTCTTGGTCATCAGATGCCATAAACCGCCGAGCGTCGAGCCGCTTCTGTTCTTTATGAAGCATTGATTTATATCAGGAAGACCCAGTACAAAACCTGCCGGCTTACCTTTTATCTCTACAATAAGAGTGAAATTGGGATCTGCTACCATTTTCATATCTTTCGCGAGATGCTCAAACTCAGCGTCTGTCATTTTCACAAATCCCCAATTATCTTCCCATGCTTTATTATACAGCCCCTTCATAATGCCGACATCTTTTTTAAATGCAGCTTTATTCTTAAAATTCATTTTACGAATTTTTATATGATATCTTTTACGAATAATTGATTGCATTCGGCGCATTTTATCAGTCAGGAAACTGTGCATTTCAAGTAAGTATGCGTAGAGATCTTTGGCTTTGGCAAAACCGGCGTTTTCTATAAGCTCGGCATAATATTCGGGGTTGTAGGTCATCAGGGTTACCGCCGGCATATTATATCCTTCAATAAGCAATCCCGTCTCATCATTTAACGAAGGATTAACAGGACCTCTTGAAGTATCCATCCCTCGAGATTTCAGCCAATCATTAGCGGTATTGAACAGCAGATCAGCAACATTTTGGTCATTCACACATTCAAAAAAACCGAAAAAACCAACTTTGTCATTATGTGTTTTATTATGATTGTCATTAATAATCGCGGCAATTCTGCCGACTATCTCACCATTGTCTTCGGCGAGGAACAGTTGCATTTGCGAATGTTGATAGAAAGGATTTGTTTTTTTGTTCAGTAAGTTCATCCGATCCATTTTCATCGGCGGCACCCAATTAGGATCATTCTTATAGAAATTCCACTGACATTTAACAAATTTTACAACATCCGATTTGGCCTCAATTGCTCTGATAGTTAAATTCATAATACCTGTTTGCCTATTGATAAAAACACATTATTTGACCGTCACGTAATTTAAGAAAATTCAGTTGTTTTTACAATCATTTCTTTTAATAGGACAGAGAAGATTTGAACAGGATAAAAGGGATAAAGAGGCTCGATCATGATTAAGAGAATGGTCCGGCTTTTGATTTTAGAAACGAAAAAGCCATTTATGAAATTCTTAATCCTCTTAATCGCTTTAATCCGTAAAATCCTGTTCAATCTTGCTCTTCTTCACAACTTAATAAGCTCTCGTTCGTTTCTGTCGGGGATTCCCGCCGGCGGGTGCTGTTCATTATAATCTTATGAAAATTAAAAAAAATGACTTTAAAAAAATCGCTTCTGTTTGCATTTTTCTCGGGCTTGCTGATCACACTCGCATTTCCTCCGATGACCGGAAATCTGTTGATCTTTGTGGGCTTTGTCCCTCTCTTGTTCGCGCTTGAAGAACGAAATTATCATAAGCCGTTTTGGACAATGTTTATTGCGATGTGTGTGTTCCATTACGGAGCGAACTGGTGGATAAGCAGCTGGCAAGAAAATACAGATCCTTATCTGTTTATTTCAGGCTTTGCGGTAGGATTTGGCAACCCGATGATGTTATTAATCCCGATGTATATTTTTGTCATGTTGCGAAAAAGAATCGGCAGAGATAAGAGCTGGGCGTTGTTCCCGTTCATTTGGACTGCTTATGAATGGTTTCACGGACTGGGAGATTTTTCTTATCCTTGGTTGACCATAGGAAACACTCAGATTTTCAATACATATTGGGCACAAGCAGCGGACATTTTCGGTTCATGGGGCTTGAGTTTTATGATTATCAGCGTCAATGTCCTTGTCCTGAAGCTGATATACATAATGAAAGAAAAAAATTCTGAAGTCAAAGGTTGGAAAGCTTCTCTTAGATTGCCAAAAGTAAAAAGATACGCTTTAGGGATCATTCTTTTATTCCTTCTCCCAAACATCTACGGTTTGATAAAAGTTTCGCAGTTCGATCATTATGACTTGCTGAAAGAAAACAAATCAATCCGTGTCGCGGTTGTTCAGCCGAATATTGACCCTTGGAATAAATGGGCGAAGATGAGCGCCGGTGATCAAATAAACTTGCATCAGCATTTATATGATTCATTAACCGCTGCGGTAGGCCATATTGATCTTGCGATTTGGAGTGAAACGTCTATAGGCTATATCGATGAGAGATTCAATACTCTACATAATATGTATCCGCTGATCGACAACATCAATAAAAATGAATCTTCTCTGCTTGCCGGTTTTGTCGATATTCATCGTTATAAAAAGGCCGAAGACATACCTCGTACAGCTCGTTATGTGCCGGGTGATTCCTCTCAAAGATATGATAATTTTAACTCCGCTTTACTTGTTAATCCGGATATATACGAGCGCGGCAGCCCGCAACTTCATCATAAATCACGATTGACACCATTTGCCGAACGTCTGCCTTTTGCGGATTATCTCATATTTGCAAAAGAGTGGTTCGAGTGGGGAGTAGGTATTTCCGGTTGGCAAAAAGGAAAAGTTCAGCAGCCGCTGATGATTCGCCGCGCAAACGATTCCGTTTTGATCGGCCCTGTTATTTGTATCGAATCTATTTATTCTGATTGCGTGAGTGAATTCGTGCGCAACGGAGCGGAAGTTCTGACAGTCATCACCAACGACGCATGGTACAACTACACAACAGGACCCGAACAGCATTATTACATTGCGGCGATTCGCGCTATTGAGTCCGGCAGATATATTGCAAGGTGCGCTAATTCCGGAGTCTCCGGATTTCTCAGCCCGACCGGGCAAACAATTTCTTCTCTGCCACAGTATGAACGCACTGCATTGGCGGAATTCATCCCGCTTCTCGATCATAAAACAATGTATGTTATCTGGGGCGATATTTTGCCGATATTCAGCGCTGTTTTAGTGATTTTCGCATTTGTTTTTGCGAAGAGATTAGGGAAGAAGAAGGAACAGGATTAAAAGGATAGACAGGATTAAGAAAACGATGATTAAGGTCTAAAAAATAAATTTCTTAATCCTCTTAATCCCGGCAATCCATAAAATCCTGTTCAAATCTTAATGCCTCCGATCCAAGTTTCCTCCACATGATTAATACCGAAATGATAGAACAGATCAGTATAAGACGAAACATTTGCAACGACGAAATCCGCCTGTTTTCCAACTTCTAAACTTCCGCGTTTGTCGGACAGACCTAATGCGTAGGCGCCGTTCAGAGTTGATGCGTTCAGGGCTTCTTCCGCAGTCATTTTCATGTTTATCACAGCAAGCGACAAAACGAGCTGCATATTTTCTGTGAAACTCGACCCCGGATTACAATCTGTCGCAAGAGCCGCAATCGCTCCAGAATCAATAATTTTCCGAGCGGGAGCGTAAGGCATGCGTATGAAATATGCCGTTCCGGGCATCATAGTTGCCACGGTGCCGGCTTTTTTCATTGCTTCGATACTTGAGTCGGATACGAACAACAAATGGTCTGCTGACGCCGCACCGAGTTCCGCCGCCAGAGCAGAAGAATTTGTGTCTGCCAACTCGTCACAATGAACTCTCGGTTTCAATCCGTACTTTATGCCGGTCTCCAAAATTTTTCTGCCTTCATCAAGAGTATAATATCCCTTATCAATGAATACATCGCAGTACTCAGCAAGATCTTCCGCGGCCACTGCCGGAATCATTTCATTGCAGACTATATCAACATATTTTGAGTGTTTGTTTTTATATTCCGGCGGGAAATCATGCGCGCCGAGGAATGTGGAAGATATGTGCAAGGGCAACTCTTCCTTAAGCATTTTAATAGCTCTCAATTGATTGAGTTCGCTTTTAAGTGTCAGACCGTAGCCGCTTTTTATTTCTATTGAAGTCGTTCCGTGTTTCATTGCGCTTAGTGCCAGTCCCCGACCCGTGTCAGCAAGCTCTTCGATCGAAGCGGCACGTGTACCTTTGACCGTTGTCAGAATGCCTCCGCCTTCAGCGGCGATCTCCTGATAACTGACACCGCGAAGTCTTCGAGCAAATTCACCCGAACGATTGCCGGCGAAAACAATATGAGTGTGAGAATCCACAAAACCCGGGAAAACCGTTTTGCCGGAAGCGTCAATGATTTCTTCAGGAGTATAGGAGGCTGACTTCATCATCTGTACAGCCTCATCGGCCGTTCCGACCCATTCAATCTGCTCGCCGAATAATATCGCGCCCTTATTTATCTCTCCGATATTCTGCATCTCTGCGCCGGTTTTATACAAGGCATGATCCGCCGAACAGGTTACAAGTGACTCTATATTTGTAATAAGTTTTGACATTATATATTGTTCCTCCTAAATATTTTTCTGACTCCCCTCCTTTTCCAAGGAGGGGTGCCCAAAGGGCGGGGTGGTTCTTATCTTAGTAGTTATTCAAAAACTAATCACAACCACTTATCATTCTTATCTTCTTTAATAATCTCCACGCACTTCTTCACTTCCTGCACTCTGTCTTTCGGACAAACCAAACCCGCATCGTCAGTAACAACGATCACCGTGTTGTCGAGTCCGACTCCGGCGATTATTACATCTCGATCTTTAGCTTGATTGATTATTATTGAATCTGTTACGTCAGTCAAAGCTGTCACGCCTTCGCTGATATTTCCCTTGCTGTCTTTTTCGCGAATTCTGTCTAATGAATCCCATGAGCCGATATCGTCCCAATCAAACAAGGCACGAGCTACAACAGTGTTATCCGCTCTTTCCATCAGACCGTAGTCGATAGATGTATTGGGCATTGATTTAAAAAAGGGAGCGGCTTCAGGCAGAGCGTCATCAAGTACGTCATCTGTCATATTTAAATAAGCATCGCGCATCGGATCAATATGATCGCCTACGGAAGGACAATTTTTAATCATACTGATTTTGAAAGTATCCAATCGCCAGAAGAACATCCCGCTGTTCCAGAGATAGTTGCCGGCGGCGAGAAATTCTCGAGCAGTTTTAAGACTCGGCTTTTCGCGAAAAGCAAGAACCGGTTTGATTTCTGCCGTATCATTGTCAGCCGAGAATCTGTCTTTAGTTTCAATATATCCGTAACCCGTTTCAGGGCGATTCGGCGGAATACCGATAGTCGCGATTTGGGGATTGTTTTCGACATAATTCATGGCAGCATCAACGGTTTTGATGAATCCTGACAGCGGTGAAATGTTTTGGTCTGCTGTCAGCACGGCAATTGAAATCTCATTGGATTTAATCCCGAGAGCTGCGTATTTCGCTTCAATAAAAGACGCACCCAAAGCAAGGCAAGGGGCAGTATTCCTCTTGTAAGGTTCAGCGATGATATTCTGCGGCGGCAAACTCGGAAGGCCGTTGCGCAAAGGCTCAAGCAGGTGTTCTCCTGTTATAATAAAAACATCTTCGGGCGGAATAAGTGCCGAAATACGATCGATAGATTCTTCGATCATTGTTTTTTCGCCGGCAAGCGGCAACAATTGTTTAGGTTTTCTTTTTCTGCTGAGCGGCCAGAATCTTTCGCCTGATCCGCCTGCCATAATAAGAGCTGTTCTTTTCATTTAAGTTACTCAGTGTTTTTTGTTTTCCGTTTTTCTCGGAGCGGTCTGAATGTCCATAAATCAACATCGCTCTGATTACTATCATAACGCACAGAGGTTCTGTATGTTTTGAGAGAAAATTGCTTATATCTGCCCTACATTATCAAACCGTCATTTGTCTGATATAAAAAATCACCAACTGATTACATCGTCTCGCCGAAGTCGAATTTCTATATCTTTTGCGATTACTTTTATAGCTTTTCTCACTTGTGTGTCAAAGTCGCCGGAACAATCAGTTTTGGAAGTGGCAGACCAAGGAGTTTTTCCGGTCTTAATATCCAAGACGGATATTAAAAATTCAACTGCATTGTTAATATACAAATAACTGTGCCGCACTTCATATTTTGTGGTTTGGTACTCCATACTACCAAACATTATTGAAGGATCAATCCTTCCTCTCCTGACAATAACACATGCCTCGATGTTATTTCTTTTTAATACAGCAAAAGTCGAATCATCATTAAAATCATATCTAGACTCGTTGAACAACTCTTGTCCGCGGACTGCACTGACAGTGCGGCTCTTCAATACGTCACAAAAAGATTTTTCAGTATCATATTGCATAATAGGTACTTCATAATTTGCCATCACACATACATTCTTATATTTCTGCCCGACAAAACCGGGCTCAATCTTCACAGTAGTGTCAATTGACATACAAGAAGAAATAAACAAAACCAGAATAGCGAATAAGCTTGTAGATTTTCCTCGTACAGTCACTGTGCCTCCTTAAAATAGTATATAAACTAAATGTCCGGTTCTTTTGAGAAGTTTGAAAATCAATGTTTATCAATATAAGAAATTTATTCCTTATATTGAACAAATGAAAAAATTCAAAATATCGGAGATATAAATTGAAAAAGTTTTTACTGATTTTGGCCTTGGTCGCAGCCGTTGTTCTGTATTGGAACTATAAATATAACAAAGATGCCTTGACAGATTACGGCGATGAGTTGATTGAAAAAATTGAAGATTACAAAGATGAATTCGGTGAGTTGCCTGAGTCCTTGGAGGCACTTGATCTTGACGATTTCGAAATAGATTTAGATTCATTTGAGTATACTCTCGAAGATGGTGAGGAATTCTTGTTGGAAATCAAGAATACCGTCGAGGAATCCGATGTTTATGAATCGGTAAAAGGTGTGTGGGAGTAAGGGATTGGTAGTCGTTGTCGAAAGGTACTTGCGCTTTCCCGTCGATGCTGCTAAATCCCCATGTTTTATTTTGATTTTTCCTGAAATAACATTAAATTAGTCCTTTCATGTAAGATAGATAACATTTGAATTTATTTACAAAAATTATTATTAATCCGGAGTATTTTATGAAGATCAGACTTAGCCTTATTTTAATTGTTATTGCGGGATTATGCTCGCAAATCCTCAATGCCGGACAACTCGGCAGTTTTGACAGCAATATTTTTTTCAATGTTGAAAATATAACTATTTCCTGTTATGTAACTCAGGACTACGTTGAGGATGTTCCGGCAAATTTAGTGATCGGTCTTCACGGAGCGGGCGACAACAGCGCAAATTATCGCAATGCATTAATTCAATATTTGTTATGGAACGAAATCCTTCCTAATACTGTTATGATCTTTCCGGACGCCGGAGATGATCAGTCTCGTGATTTTTATGCTCCCGAAGGCGATGAGTTAATTATAGATTCAGTTATTGCTTGGGCAAAACAGAATTATAATATTGATGAAAGCAAGATCATTTTGCAGGGATTTTCGCTCGGCGGGCGCAGCGCGCTGAAATACGGGCTCGACAACAAAGAGCTTTTCGCGGGACTTGTCCTGCACACACCTGCAATGCAAAGCCCCTATGACGTACAAAACACCCCCGATTTTTCTCTTATCTTTGATTACGCCGCTTGCGGCAATATGCCGATTTCTATAGTACACGGAACCGAGGATTACGGATTTTTAAAAACAGTAGCTCTGCTCGCTGACTCACTTGTAGCTCATAACGCAAAATTGATGTACTTGCTGATGCCCGGTTTGACTCATTCAGTTCCGCCGAACAGCGTGAGCGAGGGCTTATTCAAATTTATTACTGAGCCAATTGATAAAGCCGTGTCCATATTGCACAAACTCAGTTCTCCCGCAATTGTAGATGAAAACAAAATCAAATTGACTTGCATTGCTCGAAATATCGGTAATACAGCTATTACATCAATGTCTTTTCAATACGAATTGAACGGCGAAATACAAACATTTGACTGGACCGGCAATCTTACTAATGAAAACAACGTGGATGTTGAATTGGAATAAACCGACTTCAATTCAGGTTATTATCAATGTAAAATGTTCGCGACTATGATAAACGGCGAGACAGTGACTGAAAATGCGATGTTTAACAGTCTTACACATGAATTCCGCGTTTATACCGAAAGCAAGTTGACCCCGTTCCATGAAACTTTCAGTATCCCGGAATCATTGGATGAAAATTGGAGCGTCAAAGAATCCGGCAATTATATATCGTGGATGTATGATGACGTGACAGGACTTCACAACCCCGGATCTATGGTCATGCTTAACACCATATTGGCTTATGAAAATTATGGATTGATCGAAAGCTTATATTCAAACAGATTTGATTATAGTCCTGACGAAATTCCGGCTATAGCTTTTGATCTTGCATTTAATTTTACAGAATATGGTCCTCCCTATTTCACAGAAAACATAACATTGACGGACACATTAGAAATTTTAATGTCCAACGATAATTGGGAGACATCTGTTTCCGTTTTTAAAGAATGGGGTGCGGATTTAGCGACATATGCAGAACCATTTTTTAATAAAGTTAGTATTCAAGACTTCCTGTATGAACCTTTAGAAAATCAATGGAAAAACATTGAAATCAATTTGTCTGAATTCGAAACAAGTGACAAAACAATGTTCCGATTTGATTATATCTCCGGTTCGGGAGGTTTGATCTATCTTGATAATTTCCAAGTTTATGACAAAGCTGATGTTTCGGTTGAAGAAAATATTCAGGCTGAATTTAGTGTTTATCCCAATCCTGCCACAGCCAATCAGTATGTGGTTGTGAAATTTGTCAATGCTTCAGCAGGCGATATTTCGATCAGTTTGTTTAACAGTTCCGGGCAAAAAGCCGCAGATTTGTATACAGGAACTTGCGCGCCGGGCGAAAATGCTTTTTCTCTGAGTGTCCCAAATTTAGCCGTAGGAATGTATATCGTGAAGGCAACTATTTCCGGCCGTGAAATAATCGGCAAATTAGTAATTAAATAAGTAATCAATTGTCCCTTAGATAAAAGACAGCTCCGGAAACATTCCGCAGCTGTCTTTTTTGTCAGTATAAATCGATAATCTCAAGAGGTTCGCTGATTCAAACCGGCTCAATCGTACTTCGGTCTAACCTTATACTCCAGCGGATCCACAACCCCGGCTTCGCTGAAACCCCTGAGTCTCAAAGCACAGGAATCACACACGCCGCAGGCTTTTTCCGAATCGGAATAGCAACTCCAAGTCAGTTCGAAAGGCAGTTTGAGCCCTGTACCTCTTTTTACGATTTCAGCTTTACTCAAATTGATTATCGGAGTGATGATTTTCAGATTTGTTTCGGGTTTTGTGCCGAGATTTACAGCTTCCTCAAAAGCATCGAAAAAACTTCGTCGGCAATCCGGATATCCGCTGCTGTCTGCCTCAACAGCTCCGATATATAAGGCTTCAGCCCCGATGATTTCAGCCCAAGCCGCTGCAATTGCCAAGATATTACCGTTGCGAAAAGGCACATAGCTCGAAGGGATTTCTTTAGAGTCAAGATCCGCTTTTTCAATATCAACAGCGTCATCGGTCAGACTCGAACCCCCTATTTGAGTCAAATAAGATACATCGCTGACAAGCCTCTTCTCTATACCGTAATAATCCGATATATCATGAAAACTTTTTAGCTCCCGTGTTTCCGTTTTTTGTCCGTAATTCAAGTGCATCGTTGCCGGAGTAAAACCCGCTTCAATTGCTTCCGCAATGCAAAGAGATGAATCCATCCCCCCGCTTAGAAGTACTACGGCTGTCTTTTTATTGCTCATGTAAATCTTGCTTTTTCTGTCAATTCAATAAAATATTCGGCTAAGAAATCAATTATTATATCAGACGATCAATCCCCGAGAATTGTTATAGTCAACGATCGGCTTCTCGGTCGGTCACGGAATTCACAGAGATAAATCCCCTGCCAAGTACCGAGATTAAATCGTCCGTCGCTGATCGGCAATGAAAGATTGCTTCCGATAATAGAACTTTTGATATGCGAAGTCATATCGTCCTTGCCCTCGAATGTGTGAGTGTATCCCGAAGCATCATCCGGCACAAGTGAATCAAAAAATGTATCAAAATCCTGTCTCACGCTCGGATCGGCATTCTCGTTTACGGTCAGCCCTGCGCTTGTATGCCGAATCAAAATGTTCGCGATCCCGATATTTATTCCGCGCATTTCCGGAACAAGCTGCTCGATTTCATCAGTAATGATATGAAAACCTCTGCCGCGTGATTTCAACTTTATTGTTTTTTGGATTGTTTTCATTCTGTATTGTCCCCGCTCTCAGCTGCGAATCTGCTCAAAAAAGCATTCCTCTTTGATGAATCAATGATATTTTTATCGACAAACTTGCGCCATTTATTATCATTCAAACTCATTTCCATGAAATCAATATCAAAGTACTTAGCGGCAGTTTCCCTGTCTATATCGACTTTCATATATGTTGAATCAACCGGCGCGTATAGTACAACAGATTGAACCATCGGCAGAGCCGTCATTATCTTCATAGGCTCTCGAACAATCAGCATCTCGGCGTCAGCCCGGTCGGCAAAGTAATAATCAAAAGCCTTGGGACGAGCAGCAGAATCGGGATTGGCCCGTTTATAATCAGCATAGGAAGAAAAATATTTCACAAGCACATTGTTCTTATCGGCAGAAGCATACTGAAGAAACCCTGATCCGTTGATGCCGCGGGCCAGCCTCAAGAATTTATGCAGCATCTCGGTAGAGATTTCTACAATATCGTCAGGGATCAGTGGATCATCCATTAGTTTTATTTCTTTTTCATTAGAATAAAGAATTTATCTGCGGCAACAGTTTTAAAATAGTTGCAACCACAAAGTTAAAATACAAAAAACAAGTCTTTTAGCCAAGATTCATTGCTGTTTTGGAGATGGGTGTGAATGGCGAGGCGGTTGGGTTTCGTCCGAGTTTTATTTTGGAACAATATACCACCTCTTTATACCCTGAACATCTATTCTAAACGCAAAAACCCGCTTTAGATCATGCTAATACGGGTTTGCTTGTGTGATCCCGAGGGGATTCTCCGCCGAATTTTCTAACTTCTTACAAATCAAGGCAATACCCTATACAACAAAGACTTAGAAAATATCATGACTTACGCTGGAGTTCTCATATATACAGATTATGACGTTGAATATGACACGTTTATGACACGTTTTGAGCAGTTTATGGATACAATTCAATATGTGAAATTGTGAGTAAAAACATAGAATGTTTAACAAGTGCAAGCAGCAATTATTCATTCAAGACTATAATCAAAGAAAATTGTTTTGATTTCCTTTCTTACGAGAGAGGTCAAACTCAAATATACTTCTCAAAGGTACAGACATCATTTACAAACTCATTCAGGTGCGCAATCTTTTTGAAATTTGCGCCTTGATTATCAATATACAAATCTCTGTTGATCTCTATCATGATACTATTTACATTACTATCTATACGATAATATCTCATTGGAACAACAGTTCCTTCATAAGGATAATTTATCCTCCAAGACAATCCAAATTTTTCACAGGCTGCTTTAATTGAATCTGTCTGACGCTTTGGCGTATGAAAATCGTCAACTCCGATGCAAATATCGGGACGATTGCGCTCTTGATGAAAATCACGCTGAAAAGCTTTGTTCGGAAATGAATGACAATCTACTATATTTGCAACTCCATAAGAGTTCAATCTGCTCTCAACCATTTGCTCAAGTTTCTTGTGATGCGGCAGGTAATAATCTTGATAAACGGCAGATTTCATTGCAGGGATTTCAGCTCGCAAAATCTTGTTATCGTCAGTGTGAGTATAATAAAATCCTGCTCCTTTAGCATACATTGGCTCAGTTTCATCCGGCAGTCGTTCTACATCACAAAATATTCTGCTTAACGGGAAAATAAGTCGTTCGATTCCTTCTACATAGAAGATATCGTCTGTAAAAAAGTCAGTCAGTAATTTAATTTCATTATCAATTAAGTCCATATTATATCCACTATAATCCGGTATGCCGGTGCCCGAATGCGGAATATGAAAAATGAATGTATTCTTTATCTCTTCTATGTTTAGCATTTTTATGCCCTTTTGTTATTCGATTATCATGTTAGTTGTTTTGTGCTGTTCATGCAGAATGCTCAGTACTATTCTTGCATTATGGGGAAATAATAATATCCAATTCTACAAAAGAATGTAGGCTTTTCATAGTCGTAAAATACTCGCCGAGAATTAATATGGATGTTGTACAACCCGTGTCTCTTCAATACAATACGAATCCTCCTCCCGGGATAGTCCGGATAGAATGCCGGATAATTTTTGGATAATATCTGCCTGCATTTTTTGATGGCTTCATATTCGCTGAGTTCTTTCTTGAATATATGAACACTGTCATACCATTTCATCGGTACATAAGCGCGTTTATAAGTGGCCGGTACAAACAGGTATTTAAGATATTGTTGAAAATCGAGTTCCATTGCTTCCGCTAAGATATTTATTGTTATTCCGAGAGCATCAAAATATGCTTTAGATACCGGGATTTCTAATGAGTTCCATAGTTCCCTTTGCCGAATAAATTTGGACAGCTTTGTGACACCCAATTTTTTGACCAATTCACTCGAGCTGAGAGAGTTTCGTTTCATATCCATGTATTTATTTGAGTAGTCCTTTACCATACTTAATGTATAATAAAAAGACTTGTAGCTCTCAGGTTCTTTGATCGGGACACTCATCCCGAGGATTGGGCTTGTCATAATGCACTCCATATTTAATAGTAAGAGAATCAAACATTCCGATTTCGAAAGACTAGCGCCTTCCACACTCAGCCGACAGACGCAATATTCTATCTCAAAGACAGCCCTAAAACTCTCGGGTGACTGAAAGTATAATCCCCTTTTTCCAATGTAAAGTCTGGTTTCATATACCAATAGTAAGCTCCGGTTGAATCGATCAGTATATCATACAGCGGAGAGCGGTTCAAAGTACAATAATAATTTCTTCCGGGAGAGTTTGGATCATAATTCGGGAACTTTTTCGCGAATTCAATTTCGCAGAGCTTGATCGCGTCCTGCTCATTCAGCTCTTCGTCAAAAGATAGTCGCTGCACGAACCATCTTTGTTGTATATACGCTGAATCATAAGTCACAGGCTTGGCGACATGGTTTGCGTGATGCTCTTGGTCAAGCTCTATTGTGGTTGCCAACATACTTTCTGTTATTCCGATTGCCTCGAAATACGCTTTGGCAACCGGGCCGCTCAGAGCATCCCATAATTGTCTTTGCCCGAACAATTTGGAAAGATTTGTAACGCCCATTTTTTTGGCGAGTTCTCTTGTGCCCTTTGCGTTATGATAAATATCTTTGTACCTGTCGGAGTGCTTCCGAACCATTTGTCGGGTATAATAATAAGATTCATAGCCTCCCGCTGACGTGATTGGAATGTGCATTCCGGGAATTGGTTTAGACATAATATACTCCATATTTTTACAATAAGAGTATCAAGAATGATGGGGTTGTTTTTGCTTGATGGGAAAAGCCATATCATCTTGCCACCGTGGCATTTTGCTCGGTTGGCACGCATTTAAGCGTTCTTAATACAGCTATTACAACGGATATATTTAGGAATTGTTTTATATTGACCCGTATTATAACAACTCAAACGAGACCGTTATTGATTGGGAAATTTAAAATATATTTTAAATCGCATAGGACAGATCATGTCCTATCGCATCATATATTTGTGTTGTAATAATTATTTAAACACAGGAGATACATTATGTCAAAAAAAATATTATATGTGGATATGGACAGCGTGTTGGTGGATTTCGCCGGCGGAATTGATGCTTTGGATGAAGAAACCAAGGCGGAATTCAAAGAACGATTGGACGAAGTGCCGGATATCTTCGGGAAGATGAAACCCATCCGCGGCGCTGTCGAAACTTATGAAAGGCTCTCCAAAAAGTTTAATGCATTCATTCTGTCAACGGCTCCTTGGGAAAATGAAACTGCTTGGTCAGACAAGATCATATGGGTGAGAAAATATCTGGGTGAGGTCGCACACAAACGCCTGATACTGTCACATCACAAGGAATTAAACAGAGGACACTTTTTGATTGATGATCGCTACAACAACGGTGCCGTAGAATTCGAAGGAGAATGGATTCAATTTGCGACTGAAGAATTTCCTGGTTGGGCTGCGGTTGAAAGGTATCTGGCGCATAAGGATTAGTAGGAAATATGAACGACACGGGCATTATGTCAACACTGTTGAAATAATGCCCGTGACCAAGCAAAATACAGATTATTTATTCTAATCCATCTCCAAAATCTTTTTCAGTGTCTTAATTACTGCTATTTACCAATATCTGAATATTGAAAACTAATATTACATAGTCCCTGCTTAGCATTCAATTGATCATTTCCGACGAAAAACAAGTCCAAAATTCAAGTGTTATATTTCTGTATTTATTCTATAATATATTTGAGAAATATCATGAATACGATTGTTAAAAAATTTCAGATGTCTTTTTCGGTAAAGCGAATTTTTTATCCTTCGTGGCAATTAAGCCGAAACGTTGCCTTTGGAATTGATCCAAGACAAATTTTGAGTGATGTAATTCTTAGGCCGTGACTTCTTTACTCGTCTTGTCCCGAAATATCAATGTTAAACCTACTTAATTGAAGGATACTTATTTTATCTCTGTCATCGCCAAAATTTATATTCCAATGGTCTTCAATAAAAGTTAATATTGTTATTCCTCGATCTTGTATTTCTTTTGCTGTCCATTCAACATTTTGAGCAACGTTAATTTCGCTATAAGAACCATTAAAATATCCTTTGTATTTAGTAGAGTTGTCAGTCGTATTTACTTTGTGTCTTTTCTTGTAATCAAAACACCTATTTGATAAAGCCGCATTTTTACTTTGTGACAACAAAAGAAGATTTCCAAGATTATGAAGAAGTTTTATTTTCCGATTATCCGACCCCTGAAAAGCAGTGGTCCAGCATTCATTATTTGAAGATTTTGGGTAAATGTGTTCAACAGAGCTGTCACGAAAACCTCTCGAATAATCAATTTTGGTTTGACCGTCCTGTTGCAAATATAGCTCATATTCATAGAGAACATAATTCAGACCGCGCCATTTTGTGAACCCTATTTTGTCAGTATCTTTGCTAAATTCATCTGCAATCCATTTTGAAAAATCAGCTTTTAGGTTTTTCAAGCATTTCCCTGTCTCCCTGTCAATTATACTTCTTAAATCAGCGACGCACAGCTCATTTAAACTAAGACTAAGGGCGTTTCTGAAGTAATCATTTTTTTTGTGATCAGCTGGTTTTTTTATTAAGTATCTACTTATAAACAAAAATCTTTCCATAGTTTTTAATAATTCACGAAAGTCAGATTGTTTTGTCGCATTATTGAGAACCGCTAAAAGGCTTGGATCAAAAGCACGAAATGGGAGTCTTTTTAGCTTTTCTAAATAATGTTTAATTTGATTATTATCTTGTTGGTTATCAAAATGCTTTGGTAATTTTACCAAATGATGGAAAGGAAATTTAATAAGAAACCAATGTTCAACACTTTTTTTGATGTTGAAAACAAAGAGTTCAATTGTTTGTCTTGTTATGTGTCCCTTACTAACCTCACTTGTTGTATAAATCCCCTCGAGTGTTTCAAGCCCTTTAGAAGTAGTTTCCCAACTAACATCTCTGAAAAGACTATCTAGAACTCTTTCGTATGTAGTCGCCCTGAATCTGGAGTACATGTAAGTATGATTCAACAAAAAATCATCATCGTCAAGCGCTTCCTCATCATTTTTACCAAGATATTCATAAATCGTTTTCCATGCACCATCAATCTTGTTTCTTAATTCTAATTTAGCTTGGTTATCTGCATCCTTTTCATCAAGTACACTTGTAAGAAACATAAGTCGGTTTTTTAGCAATTCAAGCTTGGATAGCGGTTTTCCACGGTAATTCATAGTTTCAAACATAACTGAAACATCTAAATCAGGGCTAACAACAAAAACATTAAATCTAAAACGAGTAGTTAATATATTTAATATGTTTCTTTTATCATGTGGGCGAGGACATTTTTTGTTTATTAGTTTTTGAATTTTGTCTCTAGCATTGTCTAAGCGTTTAATATATAATGTCTTAGTACCGTTGTAATCATTTTCGTTATTTAGTATTTTAGTAAAACAGCTGTTTGCCAAACTGTCATTCTCATAACCGAACTTAAACCCAATGTTATTCTGCGATTTTAAAAACAAATATCTATCACGATATTTATTTCTCTCTTTGTCATCTTTGTCTTGAGTATAAATAGCTTCAATAAGTTCATGAATTATCAAGATCATTGTTGAAATTCTTTGTTGGCCATCAACAATATAAAATGGGCGGAATTCAGGATCATTTTTCAACAACCATTCAACATCTCTCCATTTATCAAGATTCGCAGATTCTTTGTCAGCACTGTCCAGAGTTAACAGCCCGGTATAATGTATCCGATTAGATTTCAGACTTATAATATCGTCCCACAACTGCTGGATTTGTTTGTCTTCCCAAGAGTAACCTCTTTGATAGTCAGGGATTCTAAAAAGGACTCTTTTGTCAAATATATCTTCCAGAGAAGAAAGAGTTATTTGCCGACTAAGACTGTCATCTTCATAATTATTGTCTTCATTAACATGATCACCATTTAGAATATTGTCGCATTCATTGCAAGAATTAATGAACTCCTCATCGAGCTTAAGTATTTGTGCAAATCTTCTAATTGTATCTATAGCTCTTAGATTGTCTGATAATGGAGGCAATGGACCTATGTGTTTTTGCTGATTGGCATTAAGTATAACTTCTCTCAAATATACAAATACATCTCGGGGGTATCTTTGGTCAGAGTTAATTGTCCTTGCGTTTCTATCTAAAACACGAAGTAATGCACGAATATCCAGTTCTTCAATTCGCTCCCTGTGATAGTATTCAATATTTCGTCTCTGATCGATACTAAGGCATGGTATTACATATCTAATCCAATAGTCAGTTCCGAGTTTTTCAAGTTCAATTTTTAACCACGGCAAAAAATATTCCCTGAATTTTACAGCATATAAATCATCAATTATCATAAATAACTCCAGTATATTTATTTTAGAAGGATACATGTTCTAAATTGGTCATATATGCCTATGGAACTGTCAAATTGACAATCTTTCAATATAAAATATCAATATTTTTCATCAAATGCATATATAGAAAATAATGAATTATTGCTTTAAAAACAAATATGATTTTTGACAAAAAAGCATCATTATTGACTCCCCACACCCTCAATACATCTCCAAAGTCTCCTTCAGCTTATCTTTAATCTTCAATACCAGCGCGGCAGGCTCAATAACTTTAATCGCCTTCCCCCAGCCTACAATCCATGAGATCAGTTCGTAGCTCAAGGGAACTTTCATACTGATGAAGAGGCTGCCGTTTTTGTTGTCACGAAGTTTTTGGGTTTGATGCCAAAAGCGTTTTGTGAAATAGTGCTTAAAATCTTTGCTGATTTCTAATTTAATGTCCTTCGGTTCGCCCCAGAATACACCAAAACGGATTTCGCAAAATTCATCGTAATTGAATTCAGGAATATTCCTGACAGGCATTTCTATTGCTTCAACAGTTTGGATGCGATGGATCGCGATAGCTTTGTGATGCTCATCTTTGGGAACGTACATTATGACATAGAGGTAGCCGTCATAGGTGAAAACCTTGCGGAAATATCCGTTTATTTCAATGATGTTCCCACTGCTGCCGGTATCATATTTGACCTGTACATAGCTTCTGTCGCCGGTGAGTTTGATCACCTCGTTGATAGTCTCGTTGTCATCCTCGTAATTATAATTGCCGATATTTTTGTCGTCGTAGATATTATCACCC
>JAQIDA010000245.1 GCA_027858275.1 Candidatus Kapaibacterium sp.
TTTTCCGGCACTTTCAAATATATTTTTGCTTGTGAAATCTGAAAGACAAATTATTTCCTTAAAATCTCAAAAACAGTGCGTCTGTTTTCTGCGCGACCTGCTTCGGTTTCGTTTGTGCTTCTTGGTTGTGACATTCCGAATCCTCGTGCACGGAGTCTTCTCGGCTCAACGCCGCGGTTAATTAATCCTTGGACTACTGATTTGGCGCGACCGTCTGACAATTCCTGATTGTACTCTGCTGTACCGATATTATCTGTATGCCCCTGCACTTCAATATACAGGGTGGGCAATGTAAGCATTTTATCCGCCACCTCGTCGAGATGAAGGAATGAGACTTCTCTCACAGTTGTGCTGTCAAAATCAAATAATACCGGACGCTCGAAAGTTTTAAACCAATCGCCGTCGGCATCGAACAATCCTGAAGTATCATACATTCCGTAAGCGAACAGGGAGTCGCCTCGTGTGAAATTCACTCCGGCGAAGTGCAGCGCGCTGTAATCAACAGAGTCCATATCAACAACTTCACTCGGGTTAGCGGTAGCGTTGAAGACATCTACAGCTGATATAGTCGATGAATTATCGGACAGCATTAGCGTGTCTTTCGGAACATCTTCACTCATAGAAGAGGAGTCCGCCGCCTGAGTGTGACTTATTGCAAACAGTGTATCGCTGCGCTCGTCGACAACAATCGCAAGTTCTGACATGTGGAAACCCCAGAATTCGGGAGGCGTATAGCTTACGAGATAGAAATATCGCAAACTCATGTATATATCACGAAAAATCGCGATCAGCTCTTCTTTTGTATATGCCTGATAGAATTTTCCGCCTGTAGTCTCGGAGATCAGCCTTAATTGATCAGTTTTCGCGTATCCGAAAGCGACATTGAAAATATGAATCTTCTCTTTTTTAGCTCGTTTGATAATTGATTCGAGTTTGGTCGTCGAGTAATTATCGTCTCCGTCGGTGAACACCACCATAACTCTCGGTACATCAATCGGAGTATCCTCGAACGAATCCATTGACAGATTCATTGCGTCTCGCACTGCCGAGAAAAGCCCGAAGCCTTCTTCTCGTTTATCTCTGTACATGTTCAGAATGACGTTAGTATCTTTGCTCAAAGGAACTTTTTCAGAAAATTCCTTGTTGAATGAATTGATGCCGATGTGGTCATAAGGAGTCTTCAGATTGATAAACAGTTCCGTTCCCTCGAAAATCGCGCTCATCACGCCTTTCATCGAGCCGCTGTAATCAATCGACAGAACGATATTATAGGGTATTGAATCATTTGCGCCGAATTCGCGTACTTTGAAACTGTCGATCGGGACCGGATCGCGCTTGATAATCTTGCCGACTTTTTCAGTGACTTTCACCCAATAATTTCTCGTTGTATCTTTCAAATAGGGGTTGGCCATATTCGTGACAAAGTGTCCTAATGAATCAAAAACACGAGTTTTTAAGCGTACTTCTTTAGGATAATCATCTATTTCGATTGTAAATACATCGAATATCAGTTTGTTCGGGTCGATTGAATCAATCGGCATAGTCGAAGTCAGATAAATTTCTTTTTTAGTCAACTCGTCATCGTCCGCGATTTGTCTCATCAGCTCAAAACCTGTGGGCCGTTTGCTGCCGCAGGAACTGACAAAAGCAAATAGTACTAAGACTAACAAAGTTGAAATAATCGGAAAAATGTTCTTTTGATGTTCGATTTTAATTCGCATTTAAGGGATACAAATAGTGAAACCTCAATAATTAGACCGCTGTAAAGATTCATAGGGATACCAATAAAAATCAGCGGCTACAGCTTAATTAACGTTTTACGGATATTGCTATTGTCCGAGGGGAAAATCATACTAATTGAGCGGCCCAATACCGTTGACTTAAGAAAAGTTCACTGAGCGGAGTCGAAGAGTCTTCTGTCGTTTATTGTGCTTTAATCCATCATTGTTGATCGTCGAAGACACTTCGACTCCGCTCAGTGACCGAAAAAAAGCTTAAGTAACGGCACCCCTTGTGGTTGCCCGCAGAAATAATGCCTACGGCCGTGTGCCGAGGCGAACATTGACATTGACTCCGTGTTCGTCCAGTTTTTTGATCAATTCATTCAGACGTGTCATCGTTGAGTCAAGATTATTCGCGAATTTCTTGTCATAAATCAGCTTGTTGGCCAGTCCCTCACCCTGAGAGACAGCATTTGAAATATGATTCAAATCATCAAGCAAAAGATCTGATTTAGATATTGCCGATTCTGCGGTTTTTAAGAGTCCGGAAGTATAGTCAACAGTCTGATCGAATTTTATGATTAAAGAATCAATTTTTGGTGAATTTTTGCTAAATGATAATTTCAATTCTTCGCTTATTGTTTTCAAATTCGCAACAGTAGCATCGATATCGCCGAGGTTGTTCGCGAGGAAACGATTCATTCTCGCCATTGTCGAATTGGTGTTGGATATAATTTCTCGAAGCTGAACAGTAGTGTTTTTGTCTCCGAGCAATTCTGCCGTGACAGAAGTGATTGTGTCTAAGCTTTGAATGAGGTTCTTGGCATTGTCAGCCACTTCGCCGAACATTGCGACTAGTTCGGCGATGTCACCGGGAGTAGTTCCGGGGATTTCATTGTGAGGAGAAAACAAATCGGAAGATCTGCCGGGGAATACGTCAATTTTTTTGCCGCCGGTTATTTCAAGAATAGTTATCCTTGCGGATGCGTCTGTTTTGAAATCAGACAAATCATCTATCTCTGCGCTGATTAATACCGTGGGACCGTCGTTTTTGACAGTGACAACGCTGCCGCGTTTGACACCGTTGACCATTACCGGAGAGGACTGTTTGATGCCGCCTGAATTAGGGAAGCGGAAATTAACGATCTGCGAGTCGGTCACAGTCATATCCGAAGACAGGCTCATGCCGATTATAAAAATAATAATCGCCGCAAGAGTCACAATTCCGACTTTCAATTCAATAGCGCGTTCTTTGTTCATAGCAAATCAGCCGTTCGGATAATTCAAAATCATCAATTACTAATATAAGAAAGAAAAGATTGCCGGAACAGAAAAAAAGCCCCGTTTAGGAGCTTTCATTAAAAATTATCTGAGAGGATTATATCAAAACACAAAATCATCGTTTGATTTATCTGAGCTTGAATGATAGTCATCCTTGTTGATTAGATCACTGTGGGATGTCCTGTCATGATCAAAATCATCACCGTCTTCGCCTTCTTTGTCTTTACGATTATCCAGCATCAGCATATTGTCAGCAAGAATTTCTACGACGTGGCGGCGGTTTCCGGTTTTGTCATCGAATGAACGGGTTTGAATACGACCTTCGATATAAACACGTGAACCTTTGTTGACTAATTTGTTGATCACTTCTGCAAGGCCTCGCCAAGCTACAATCGTGTGCCAGTCAGTATGTTCTCGGACACTTCCTTCTCTGTCTTTCCAAGTTTCAGAAGTTGCTAATCTAAATGATGTGACGGGGATGCCGCTTGGAGTGAATTTTAATTCCGGATCTTTTCCGACATTTCCGATAAGCATAACTTTATTTAGGGTTCTCGACATTCTATATCCTAACTAGGTTTCTTTTAATTCAAACTGAATTGGTCTTTTGTTTAATCCTCAGTATCCCAAACAGCCAAATTATAGAATATTTGGAT
>JAQIDA010000281.1 GCA_027858275.1 Candidatus Kapaibacterium sp.
CTCGCCGGACTTATTATGATAAGCGAAAGCGATTTCGACTGCTTCCGGTTCAGTGATTTTTGTCAAATCAACAAGATGCCTGAATTTTCTGCCTGTTACGACAGTCGGAGTCACGGATATATTGAAGTTTTTTAGCTTTTCGATCAGGACTTTCTTAGGATCGCCGTTATGCGAAATTGCTTCAAATTCTTGGATAATAATCCGTCCGTCATAAGTTTTTTCCGCTTTCACGTATGAAACCGATGATGCACCCATACAGATGCCCACGGCGAATTTGCTGTTATTTATTTCAGTCATATATTTATTCGGGGAATTATTATCAAAATTAAGGGAGAATTATTTGCCCTATTTGTTACCTGACCGCTACCCATTCATCGGATACCGAGCGCCCTCTATACATCATGGATAGAGAGTTCATCGTCCATTGCTTGAGAATACGTAAGTATCCGAATTTTCTGAATCGTCGCGGAGATTCGTATACTTTGATTTTCGAGGCATAACTGACTTTTCCGATTTTGCTCATGCGTTGATATAAATCAAAATCTTCACCGGCGGCAATTGAAGAATTATAACCGCCTACATCTCGGAACGCCGCCGTCTTTACGATCTGACATTCACCGCGTCCCATACCGATACCGATGAAATTCAGAAATCGAACATAAGAATTATGCAGTGCGTAAAACACTTTGTCCTTGAACAATATCTGATCTTCCTCAACGGTTACGGGGCAAGCCAGAGCTATGCTTTCGGACATACCACCGTCGCCGAGATGCCAGTTCAAAACTCTGTTAAAAAAGTTTTCGGGTTCAACCGGTATTGTATCTCCGTTTATAAAAATGATACAATCGCTTTCGGCTAATTCCGCGCCGCGGTTCCTGCCTTCGGAAATAGTCTGGCGTCTGTCTTCGGAATGAACAAATAATTTATCGGCATGCTTCTTAGCGATTTCAACGGACTTATCCGAAGAACCGCCGTCACTGACAATTATTTCAAGTTTATATTTCTCCCGAAGTTCCTTTGTATAAACAGACAAAACTTTTTCGAGTATCTTTTCTTCCATGTATACAGGGATAACTACGCTGATTTTCGGGTCTTTCACTAAATTCGGATTATTAATAAACGCCGAAAAATCAGGCTTCCCGTTTGTCAGAGAAGACATTTTTTCAGGTCTAAAATTAGATATTTTATATGGTGCTGAATCGTTTCTCAATACTTGCTCTATAATTATGTCAAACACTAACAGGCAAAATTACTGATTTATTTTTTATTAATTAGGATAGAATTTTTATTTATTTGGAGTCTTTCTTTCATTTATAGCTGCAAATTATTTTCCTGCGCCCTGAAAGGGCCGCTTAATCTGGCCCAAAATGTTGCCTTGGACCGGATTAAGTTTGGCTTTCAGCCCGTAAAGAATTCAACAATAATTTTGTTTCTGCGATTCAGGGAATCTTATTTCTGTCAATTCCCACTATTAATGACGAAGAACCTTTCTGCTTGCTATCTCACGACAATCAGATTATTCCCAAAAACCATATTCCCAATTTTAAGAGTCACGATATATCTCCCTATTGCCAATCCGGAAATATCAACTCGAGCTTTGCCGTCAATCATATTCAAATCTTTGCTGAAAAGAGAGCGTCCTTCAATATCATAAACACTGATCCGGACTTGCTCCGCGGCAAAATCCTTAATTGAAATATCAAAGTATGAATCCGCCGGATTCGGACTGATGCTGAACGGCGAACCGAACAACTCATCGAGTTGCCTCGATATTTCAATCGGTCGGCGAACTGCGAAAGTTTTCATTTCTCGAATAAATCGCTTCCAATTATCATAACTTTTCGGTTCGCCCCATCTCTCAATATGTTCGATCATATACGGCGCGATCTGATTGCTGAATGAATCAATTTGAGAAATCACAGTCTCGGGCGCGAATGTCGAGTTCAAATGTTCAATAAAAGAAGTATAGAATCTCTGCCTGAATTCAGAATTCCGCATCAAATTCGACAGCAGGAAGGTCGACCAATCAGGATGAGCGTTGTATTTAACATTCGGACTCGTGTATTCACGAATATAATTAATAGAATGTCTGATGAATCCACGGTCAACGTCATAAAAAATCCAACGCCATTTACCGTAGGGGCCGTCCGGTTTCCAATATTTTATGTTTCCCATAGGCCAATCGAAGTTGGCGAAATACAATTCGGCAACCATATAATCAATAAAATTATCGACATCAATTTGGTCAAGAACATATTGATAATGCTCGCTCTTGCTAATGTCATTCTCATGAATATAATCAAGCAATCTCGAGTATTCATAAGGACTGCCCTCAACAGACATTGACTTTCTTTCCAGAATTGTCAGACTGTCCGGATCAATATCAAAATGCTCGGCGATATAGAATTGATCTGCTCGCTCCCTGAGATAATGCAGCCCCCAATACTCACCGTTAATAAACACAATAACAGCGCGCGAAGCCTGTGTCTCAATATTCGTCGCTCTCAGCAGCCGATGACAAAGCTCATCCTTGAACATCACATTATTATAAAAATCATCAGGAGTCGGAGTGCGGAGGATAAGTCGTTTGAATTTATCAATCTCTAAATCAGGGAAGACCTTATAATTAAAATACTCTTCGCCATAAGTTTTGCGGGCATAAAGTTTAAATGATTTTTGCGGTTTGCGACGACTCATATTTCCGTGAATCCTGACGCCCGTATTTTGAGCGAATCCGAGTTGCCCGTCAGGACTAAAAAACTCAATGTGCATGGGCTTCTCCCAGAAATCGCCGCGCATATAATAATTACCGGAAAAATCGGGATCGTCCTTTGAATAGCTCGCACCGGCGACATAAATCCCAAGCTGATCATCGAATAGATTCAGACTGTCCGTTATAAGCGAAACAATCGGCAGCTTATAACGATCATAGATTTGAGGATCAACAATATATGATCGGGATTCAATAGGACTTGTCCGAATTCCGTCGACAAAAACAGCCGCTCGTATCACATTTATTTTATTAATTTCTTCTGCCGGTTTTATATAAAATCTGCTCGTTTTAATCTCGGAAATACTATTAGGAGTATCTGTCCTTTCATCCATACGCAGTGGGGAAGAGACCGCCGGAGAATTAGCGTCTGGAACTGAGCCGTCTCTCGTATATCGAATAATTCCGCCGGTTCGGTCAGTTTTTATAGTCAAATCAAAAGGCTCGGTATAATATCCGGGATTATGCGAAAAAGTCAGCGAATCCCTGAATTCCGCTGTCGTATCAGCAAAGTTGTTCGTTCGCCCCGGAGTGGCATAAGTGAAATACCTGAAATCGTCCGAAGCATCCGGAAATCTCCCGTATGAAATATCGCTCCTGAGCTTTATCGCCGGCATAATATCTTCGATCTTGCCGTCAGGATTAGTCAAAATG
>JAQIDA010000346.1 GCA_027858275.1 Candidatus Kapaibacterium sp.
AATCTATATTTTGTTGAAATAAAGACATAATTTATATATATTCGTGAGCAGAATATGAATAACAACTGATTAGAGATAATAATGTTTATAATAGCCGGGCCCTGCGTGGTCGAATCAAAAGAAATGCTCCGTCAAATAGCAGGACATGTAAAAGAAATTTGTGTCAAATTGGATGTTGAATACATTTTCAAGGCATCATACAGAAAAGCGAATCGCAGCAGTATCAGCTCGTTCACCGGAATAGGGGATGAGAAGGCATTGAATTATCTTGCGGAGATAGGGCAGGAATTTGATTTGCCCGTTATTACTGATATACATTTTCCGGGAGAAGCTGCCCTTGCCGCTCAATATGTAGACATGCTTCAGATACCTGCCTTTTTATCCAGACAGACGGACTTGCTTCTTGCCGCAGGCAAAACCGGCAAGACAGTTAATATTAAAAAAGGGCAATTCCTTGCTCCTGACGATATGAAAAAAGCCGCAGACAAGGTCGAATCGACAGGCAACAAAAAAATATGGCTGACCGAGCGCGGAACTGCTTTCGGTTACCACGATCTTATTGTTGATTTCCGTTCGTTAATGATAATGAAAGAATTGGGATATCCCGTTGTGTTTGACGCAACGCATTCACTGCAGAAACCTTCAGTCGGTGTTCAGTCGGGTGGAGCACCCGAATACATTCCTGCACTCGCGCGTGCCGCCGCTGCCGTCGGCATAGACGGATTGTTTATGGAAACACATCCCGATCCTGCAAACGCTAAAAGTGATGCCGCGACTCAAATGGCATTAGAAGACACAGAAAAATTCATAAAAGATATTGTCGCGATAGACAGACTTTTAAAATAATCAAAAAAAAACCGCCTACATAATTAAATGCAGGCGGTTTATATTCAATACCGTGGTATTAATATTCTCTGGGACCGCGTTGTTCTCTTTTTTTAGCTTCGTTGACTCTTAAATTTCTTCCGTCAAAAACGAAGTCATTTAATTTTTCGATAGCTCCATTACCGCCTTCTTCTGTGGCCATTTCGATAAAGCCAAAGCCGCGTTTTCTGCCAGTTTCTCTGTCTGTAATTAATTTTACGGAGCTTACTTCACCGTACTGTTCGAAGAGTTCTTGTAGAGACTCTTCTGTTGATTGGTAGGAAATGTTTCCCACGTAGATGTTCATCATGTTACTGAATCCTGAAATGAGTTAATGTTACAAATGCAAATTAAGTGTCTCGTAATCTCACGATTAAAATAAATCAACCGTATGTGAAATTAACGGGAATTAATTTTACATCGCTAAAATAGGGATAATTATCCGGATATGCAAGAAAAAAATAAAAAAAGAATGAAAAATATGTTGTTCCTGTGTTTTTATTGTTGCAAAATTAACAAAATCTACTTTTATATATCAACATCTTTTCTGCGATTCTGCTGATATATTAATCGTATCAGTTATATAATCATATCAAGATCTGACTCATCACTGACCAGCACGATTCTGGCTTTGCTGCCGTCATAAGGCCCTACCACTCCCGCGTCTTCTAACTCATCAATGATCCTGCCGGCACGTGCGTAGCCAACTTTCAGACGTCTTTGTATTACCGATACAGAGCCCTGCTGAAGACTGACAACTAATCTGGCGGCTTCCCCAAACAATTGATCTCTGTCCTCCGCCGCGATTCCGCCGGTATAATTTGTTTCGATGAGACTCGGCAGCATATAAGGCTCGGAATAGCCTTTTTGATCGTTTATGAATTGGCAAACATTCTCGACTTCATCTGTCGAAATAAATGCATTCTGCACTCGGACGGGTTTTGGTTGACCTCCGGGAAGGAACAACATATCTCCGTTGCCGAGCAATTGTTCCGCACCGCTCATATCGAGAACCGTTCTCGAATCAATTTTTGTAGCGACCAAGTAAGAGTTTCTGGCCGGGAAGTTTGCTTTGATTATTCCTGTAATAACATCTACTGACGGACGTTGGGTGGCGACAACAAGATGTATGCCTACAGCACGCGCAAGCTGTGCCAATCTAATTATCGGAGGCTCAACTTCTTTTGATGCCGTCAGCATAAGATCTGCCAACTCATCGATTACGACGACGATAAACGGCATTTCACGATGATCAATATTTTTCTGGTCAGTCAGTTTGCCTTCAATAACTTTTTTATTATAATCGAAAATGTTCCGTTGACCGACTGCCGCCAATATATCATATCGCTTGTCCATTTCGGCGCATAATGATTTGAGTATAATTATGGCGTCTTCAGGATTAGTTATAATCAAGTCCTTCAAGTCAGGGGAGGCGGCCAAGAAATGATTTTCAAGTTTACTGTATTGCTGAAGCTCCACTTTTTTAGGATCAATTATGACAAATTTCAAATTCTTTGGGTGCATTTTATATAACAAAGAAGTGATAATTGTGTTGATCCCAACACTTTTTCCTGATCCTGTTGATCCGGCTATTAATAAATGGGGCATTTTTGACAAATCTACGGTGAGGACTTCGCCGCTGATAGTTTTGCCGAGAGCCAGAGGCAGATTATTTTTATTTTCATTAAATGATTTTGAATTCACAAGATTGCTGAATCTGACCATTGCAGGATTTTGATTCGGAATTTCAATACCCACTGTTCCTTTGCCGGGAACGGGCGCTATGATTCTTATCCCGCGAGCTTTTAAGGCCATTGCTATATCGTCGGCAAGCCCTTCAATTTTACTTATCTTGATGCCCGCAGCAGGAACAAATTCATACTGAGTGACCACGGGTCCCGGAGTCACAGACAGATTTTCAATAAAAATTTTGAATGTTTCCAATTTCTCCTGAAGAACCGTAGCGTTCATTTTTAATTCTTCATCATTGACAGTTGCTTGTACGTCGTCTTGGAGCAGCAGATCGCTTGTCGGAAACTTGTAATTAATTTCTTTGTCATGAATTAATGTGCCGAGCGGAGTCGATAGTTTCGCCGGTTCTTCGGGATTGCTGTCCTTTACGGTAACTATCAAAGGTTTGGCCTCGGGAGAACAGGATGAATCCGAAAGAGCTGCAGGGGGGAACTCACTCCGATCAGACAATCCTTCTTCATCTCTTAGACTCTGTTCGTATTCAGATTTTATGTTACCGGCATTGTCATCTTCATTGCTCCTCGAACCGCTATAGACAAAATCGTCTTCAGCGCTGAAATTTATATCGGGATTGCCGGTCTGTTCCGTGCCGTATGAATTATTGATATTTTTTTCGTCTGAAGAATTAGTAGGATCTTTTACGGGAGGGTAGACCTCATAATCTTCATCCCTGTTGTTGATTTTAACCTTAAAGTTTCTGCGAAGCACTTCAGAAGGCTCTTCAGAACTGTCAGAATTGATGTTTCGGGCCTGATTGCTTCTCTTTACGGCTTGATCAGGGGAACTATTTTTTGAAACAAGTTTCGATTTTTTCATCCTCTTTATAAGAGGCGATGAATCGTCATCGGGCTGACTTTCGGTATATTCAGGATCGTTGTCGTCATCGTTGACAGAGTCATCAACTTCTTCATCTTCGACATCCTCGTCTTTATCTTCCGCTTTCTTCATTGCATCTTCGGCTTTTCTCTCTGATCGCTTGCTTTGAATATCGGAAATTATTGAACCGAATTTTGCCCGAAGCGGTTTTATGCTGAACTTTGTTTTTTCAAGGACAAAATCTATATTGATATCAGTACCAAGTATCACTGTGATCAAAATCAACGCCGAGAAAAGCAAAAAGGCTCCGATTGAGCCAATAATGCTCGAAGAAACTGAGGCAGTGAACAGCCCTATAGCGCCGCAAAACTCTCGCGGCAACTCGCTGAACATATCCAACTGCCGCAAAGCTCCGAAGAGTGAGGCGAACAATGTCGCGAATATCAGATAGACAATCGTCTTCTTAACTAATTTCGATGATATATTATTCGTTTTGAACAAATCTTTAGCATAGAAAAACAGCAGGAAAGGAATAATAATAATTGAGTAACCGAGCGTATTGTTATATAAGGAATTTGATATAACTGCGCCGAGCAAGCCCATCCAGTTCTGAGTATTGTCCACTTTGACTTGAATTTCTTCGTCACCGCCGAGCAGGTGAATAACTTCAGTAAATGATAATTCCGTAAATGCTTCATCTTTAGGGGTATATGAGATCAAGGCTATTAACAACAAGAATGAAAACAGGAAAAGTAATACAGAGATAATCTTTATCTGTTTTTCGGCTGTCACGGAATAAATCTGTTTCTTCAAAGAGTTCTTTTTTGAAGCTTTTTTGTCATTTTTACCAATTTCTGTTTTAGAAGAATTTGCAGATTGCGAAGCTTTGTTTTTTTTATTACGACGAATGATTACATCACCGGGATCTTTTGCCATTCCGAATTCCCCATTATACTTTTTTGAACACATACTCTGATGAGTCGCTACTCTGCTGCAAGAACACGGCTCTTATTCAATTCAGTTCCACGTTTGCTATGCTGCTGCCCTCAGTTGAAAGCACAATCGTGAATCAATTATGATAATATAAACAACACAAATATGTTATAATTATTCATATTCCCTAAAGTAAGGAATTTTTAATTTATAAACTAAGAATGCGGATAAATTTTATAAATATATCCGCATTGCTTATTTTCGTCTTGTTGATTAATGATTTTGTGTAAGAATCAGAAATCGAGACCGAACGAGAATAAGTAATATGGTGCGGACCATGTCCGATATTCATTTCGCCATGCAATATCAAATTTGATTGGGAAACCTAAGATGAAACTCCTGAATCCAACCCCGGTGCTCATCAATAAGTCAGCCGGGACTTTGTCCCCGTCCAAGTTCTCCTTTGAAGGAGTGAATTCCTTGAACGAACCGCTCCAAGCTCCGCCCGCATCGAAGAAAAGCGCTCCCGTCATACTTTGAAAAATCGGCAACGGACCTGCAAGAAATGCCATCAACATCGGGAAGCGTAATTCAACATTTGTGATGAAGAACTGATTGCCTTGTGCGGAATTAAGATCCCACCCGCGAAGAGGCATTTTAAAATTATTCATGAAAGCATAATCAACAGGATCGTTGAGAGGCAGCATATTGACGCCGTACATTCTGTTTATCCATCCTTCAACACCACCGAGATAGAAGTTCTGAGGATTAGGCCCTGAACTGACTCCGCCCGCTGTTCGCATTGCTATAGACAGATAATCGTTTAGTTCCATATAATGTCTAAAGTCCGCCGCTACCGTGAAAAATCCGATACCGCCTTCAGTGAACTTAGGTACACCTGTTATCTCAATATTATATCTCGTTCCGCTCACCGGAGCGAGGAATCCCCACTTAACATCATCGTGTACGTATTTTCCGGAAGGAACAAATAGAAAATTCGATCTGTCAGCAATAGTATTGCTGTAGTGAACAGATTCTTTTGATACATTGCGAATACCCAAACCCCATTCCAATCGATTGAATCTGTCAAACGGATAGGCGGCGTTTATTTGAGCACCGTAGTCGCGGTATCTAAACAAAGAATAGCCCTCGCCTTCCTCATCTTCAAAGATTGAATAAGCCAATCCCGCTCTGTGGAATATCGAGCCGGCATAATCAATTATATTGGGTCTATGGATATATGTAGCTGATAAAGTGCTGTTTTTTAGATCTGTTAGAATGTATGCGCTGACAAATATTTTTCGATCGCCTGTGATATCGCTGAACAGTGCCTGAGCGATACCCTGCATCCCCCAAAAAGTACTGTATCCGGGATTAGCAATAATTACATCAGGTTTGAATTTCACTTTATAATCATGGACAGTCAAACTTGTATCTTTTTTTGTGTCTTCTAAATCACGTGATCTGTCATTATCCGAAGCGTCAGGATTTGCGCTCACAACTTCCTGTCGTTCAAAATCAATATCAAAATCACCATAAACCATATTTACAGTAGCGCCGGAGTCAATTTCATACTCAGCATCATCAATTAAATTATTCATATCTTGAATCTGATCGGATCTGAATTTAGTCAACTCCAAAGTATCAGCGTCGAATTTCTTTTCGAAAGGGTGGCGCATCAAAAATATATCATAGCCGCCGTTAAGCTGAGTGGCAAACAGCATTTTGTCCCCGTTGCCGGACAATGATATTTGAGTTATCCCTGTCAGGGAGTTAGTCAGCGGTTTCGCTTTGAGGTCGTCCAAAGTCAACTGATATACATTCCCGATACCGTTGTCATCGGATACGAATAAAATTTTCTGATTGTCAGGAGCTCCCGCCAGAGATGTTTTCATGAAATTAGGAGTAAAAGTAAGACGACTGATCTCACTGATTTTGACATCCACTGAGTAGATGTCACTTACTGAGAAATTGTAATTCCACACATCAATATTGCCTGAAGTCATTTTTTTTGTTATATATTCTCCTCGATCGGACACAAAAAAGATCGTCTCAGAATCAGCTCCCCAAGCAGGGATCGACTCGGAAAAAATATCGGCAGTTAAATTGCTGAGTATATCCTTGTCAATATCATACAAGAAGATGTCGCTTTGCTCTTTGGAGGCTCCTACGAAAGTCAGTAATTTTCCGTCGGGAGACCAAGTAACCGAATGAATCGATTTGAGCTTAAATATCTTTTTGTCATAATCACCACTTTCAACATCAACGAAATAAACTGCGTCAGTTGCACCTGCTTTTGCTGAAACAACAAGTTTTTTGCCGTCAGGACTCCAAGAAATACCGGGAGTCAGCATATTCAAGTCTTCAAAATCTTGCTGCCGGTTACTGCTGATTATACGTTTGGGTTTAGATTTTTCGTTAGACAAATCCTTGATAAAGATTCCGAATGAAGCGCCCGGGGCAGAGATAAAAGCCATCTTCGAGCCGTCCGCAGATATAGCCGGAGAGGAATTGTAATATGTTTTGTCTTCACGGGCATCAGTAATTCTTTCGGCAAACTCATCGGGGGCGTCAAATCTGGCAATGTCAGGCCAGTAATACTTTTTCATGTCATTTTTCCATTGCTTGGAAAACTTCTTAACATCTAAATTAAAAGTGCTTTCAAAAGCTGTTTTAAGGCTCCCGGTTGTTCTAATTCTGTTTATCAATTCTCCTATACGTTCGCGCCCGTATTTCCTTTCGACATACCAATAAAATGCCTGCCCGGCTCTATATGCGGCGTAGCCGCTTATCCGGTTAAGGTCAGGCAAACTTTCATTTAGACTAATATCGCGCATAAACATATCAGACGGTGAATCATATATGTGATTGCTTTCAAACTCCGCAAGTCCTTCACTCATCCATAGCGGAAGCCTTACCATGCTGCCTGTTCTCAATGAAGTTGATACCGTTCCGCCCATTAGCATCTGATTGATCACTCCGTGAACCAACTCATGGTGAATCACATGGCGAAACTTTTCGTAATCACCTTCAAAAGGTACAACAATTCTGTTCTTCATGCTCTCAGTTACGCCGCCGATACCTTCTGACATGAACA
Source organism: Candidatus Kapaibacterium sp. (assembly GCA_027858275.1). Taxonomy (GTDB): domain Bacteria; phylum Bacteroidota; class Ignavibacteria; order Kapaibacteriales; family UBA2268; genus JAQIDA01. Next base: position 7,463 of record JAQIDA010000346.1, read on the forward strand.
TTGAAATCACATTTGTTTGCTGAAATTCATTATGTGAATTATATACTAAAAATGAAATTCTTTTGTCAATTTTGAAATTCAGAGTATACTCAATTGAAATTAAGGCATCTTCTGCCATTCTTGCTGCGAATTCTGCCAAATATTCAGAGTCATCGTAGAAGTAAATATCAAAGTGGGCTGATTTGACAAACTTCCAGTCAAATTCTTTGTATTGAACTATATTTTTACCGAATTGAGCGTTTGAGTTTTCAAAAACTGAAAAAAACAGGCTGAAAAATGCGAGTGAAAAAATAATATATTTAAGATTAGTCATCTTGTTTCCTATGATTACATACATTTAAAATTATCAATAAACAGATCGAATAATTATTATCAATATCC
>JAQIDA010000044.1 GCA_027858275.1 Candidatus Kapaibacterium sp.
TGATATGCACACTGCCATGCTGCTCGGAGCGGCAAAGATTTTTAAGACGCACGAGAATGAACTTGGCGGACAAATCAAACTTATTTTCCAGCCCGGAGAGGAATCTCTGCCGGGAGGAGCAAAATTAATGATTGACGAAGGAGCGTTGGACGACCTGAAACCCGAGGTAATAATTGCTCAACATATCAACCCTGAACTTGAAGTCGGCACTATAGGCTTAAAAGCAGGTCCGATAATGGCATCTTGCGATGAGTTCTATCTAACTATAAAAGCCAAAGTAAGCCACGCCGCACAACCGCATCTCGGCACAGACGCTATTCTCTCGGCAGCTCAGATTATCATCTACATTCAGACTATTATGACCAAGTTCAGGAATCCGCTTGATCCCGGAGTAATTACGGTCGCTTCAGTTCACGGAGGCAGCGCTCCAAACATATACCCGGAAGAAGTCAAGCTCTGCGGCACTATCAGAACATTCAGCAGTGAATTGCGTACGACGATTAAAGAAGTGCTGAAATCGAAATTGCCTGAGATTTGTTCTCTATATAATACTGAATGTGACTTGAGACATGACGAGGGATATCCCCCGGTAATCAACAGCAGATCTGTAGCTGAAACACTATTTAAATCAGCCGCAAAATTAGTTGGAGAGAATAAAGTCTTTGATGTCGAAGCTAAGATGTGGGCGGAAGATTTTTCTTATTTCTCAGAAACTGTTCCTTCGGTTTTCTGGTTTACGGGCGTTCGCCCAAAAGGAACGAAATCAATGCCTGATCTGCATAATCCAAGATTATCGCCGGAAGAAGATGCTCTTAAAATTGGGACTGAAATGATGGTTCAATCGGCTCTTGATCTTTTGAACGAAGAATAGTTTGGATTATCTCAATGACTAAGAATCGATCAGTTTCCTAATCTCATCAAATTCATGAGGTTTATTCATATTAAAGAATGTCCCGGGTTTATAGCCGGGCATTTGTGTTTCCGCGTCAATGATCTCTGCTTCAAAAGTTTGAACAAGCTTGAACACGGAGCAGCCTCTCTTCTTTTGATCCGTTGCTCGAGATTCTTCGATTTTTGAATTTGTCAGTATATCCTCAATTTCAGGCAAACAGCTTTTATGATAGACACCCGCAAGCTGCTGGAAGAAGCCGTCGGCTTTGGCGATTGTGATTTGCCGATCAGTATCATAATCAACGAGGAATTTGATTGCTTCTTCATTCATCAACTGCATATCGCATGATATGACAAAATTCTTTTCGCTTGTTGATTTAATCAATCCCGCATGAATCCCCGCCAGAGGTCCTGCGTGAACATGTATATCTTGAACTGTATCAAGCTTGAGAAAGGCATATTCTTCGGGAGTATTCGCGCTTAGAATCAATTTTGGGAAAAGCCCGGCCATAAGATCGACAATTCTTTCGATTGCAGTTTTGTCTCCTATTTTCAGCAAGGATTTATTCTCGCCCATCCTTGTGCTTTTGCCTCCGGACAGAATTATTCCGCTTATATTCTGATACATTTGATTTTATCTCCCGTTTTCGGATTCTTAGTTTCTTCATCAATCAGCATCAGACAATTAGCGTCACTGAGTGACAACATATTTCCGGATGAATTTGTCCCGGATTTTTCAACTATATATTTCTCATTTTCAGAATCGTAGGACAGAATTCCGACTGAGAAGTGTCTTTTAGAATCACGTTTTTTCAAGTCAGTAATTAACTCAGCAGTAACGACTTCTGATTCGGATCGGCTAAACAATCTTTCAATATTCGCTTTAACGAATATAAGGAATGTCACATAAGAAGAGACCGGATTGCCGGGTAGTCCGAATATATATTTCTTCTTACCGTTTCTGACGATAATTCCGAAGAGGAGTGGTTTGCCGGGCTTGATATAGACTCGCCAGAATTTGGTATCAAGTCCTTTTTCTTCTAAAATGCTTTTTAAATAATCATATTTGCCAACAGATACTCCGCCGCTTGTCAGAAGAATATCAATATCGGAATTTATTATTTCTTCAATCTTATCTGAGAGGATCTTTTTGTCATCACCCAAAAATCCGTAAGATACCGGAGTATGATTCATGTTTTCAATCTCAGATAACAGGGCGTACATATTTGTCGCTCTGATCTTGCCTTCGGTCGGCATGACATTGACTTCGGTCAGTTCGTCGCCTGTGGCGAGAACGCCGATTTTCAGTTTTTTATATACTTGGAATTTATCTCGACCGCATCCTGCAATTAATGCGATATTTCCCGGTTGAATCACGCTGTTCTTAGCGATCGCGACCTGATCGACAGCCATACTCTCCCCTTGATAACGACAGTTCTGCCCCAACTTGATTTTTGCGCAAGGGATTTTCACAACTTTACTTTTTTTTTCGATAAAGTCCTCAAGCGGAACTACGGTGTCTGCAGAGGGCGGTATTTTCCCGCCGGTCATGATTCTCACACAAGTGTTTTCGTCGATTTCATATTCCTTGTAATTCCCTGCCGCTATTTCACCGATCAACTTCCACTGAGTAATATCAGGATTATATTTAATCGCGATACCGTCCATTGCGGAATTATCAAAAGCAGGTTGGTCAATATCTGAAATTATATCTTCAGCGAGAACACGGTTCCGAGATTCAAGAAGTGAAACTTCTTCGGTTTCAAGAATGATATTTTTAAATTCGTTCTCAATAATTTCTTGTGCTTCGTCATAATAGATCATGTTTTTATAGATTTCAATAATTATAAATTCAATTTTCATTAATAATTTCGATTTCGTCACCTACTGCTATATCCCCGCCTGCTAATGTTTTAGCGAAAATTCCTTCGCGAGGCATCACACAATCACCCAATTCCTGATAAATAGCGCAGTGATGATGGCATTCTTTGCCTATTTGAGTGATTTCCAAGAGAGCGTCACCGATTCTTACTTTTGTACCTATAAGTAGATTCGGAATATCTATAAACTCCGTTGTAAGATTTTCGGCGAAATCTCCGGGTTGAATCGCTTCAAGCCCTTTTTCTTTCATTTTGTTGACGCTTTCCATCGCGAGCAAGCTCACTTGTCTGTGCCAATCACCTGCGTGAGCGTCCCCTTCAATCCCGTGGTTTTTAATAAGATTAGCAGTCGGCACATTGTTTTTAGGGATGCCCTTTTTCGTGCTTATTGAGATTGCTTTTATTTTACCTGTTATCATATTTTCTCCGAATATCTTCTTTAGTTACTTACTGCTGTCTTTGACGTAATCACCGCTTTTGCCACCCGTTTTTTTTAGAAGACATATCTCACCGATTGTCATTGATTTATCCATTGCTTTGCACATATCATATATAGTCAACGCTGCGACGGATACCGCCGTCAGGGCTTCCATTTCAATGCCGGTCTGACTGGTGGTTTTCGCGAATGATTTGATTATTACTTTGTCGCCGCGGCTAAGTTCTATGTTAACAGCGACTTTTGAAATAAATATGTTGTGGCAAAGCGGGATCAGCTCACTTGTTTTTTTGGATGCCTGTATTCCGGCTATTCTCGCAGTCGCAAACACATCTCCTTTTTTGAGAGTATTATTCTCAATCGCAGCATAGACTTCTTTTGAAATGTAAACAGTTCCCTGAGCCTCAGCGGTTCTCTCGCTGTCCGGTTTTGCCGAGACATCAATCATGTTGGCTTTGCCATGCCCGTCTGTATGTGTTAATTCATTCATATCAGCCTCCGAGTTGTACCATTTTGTTGTTTTCATAAGTCATTATATCCTCGACTGACGGATGCTTCTCATCCTTGTTCAGGACGGATCTTCCAATCATCGCGGAAATGTCATTATCCGAGAATCCAGGATTTCTTAGTGATTTCTTAAATTCAAGAGTCGGTTCGCCGTTAGTGAACAGACATAGTTTCATTTTTCCGTCTGTCGATACTCTGAGACGATTACAAGTTGAGCAGAAATGCTCTGAGATTGAGCTAATGAAACTTACTGTCCCCTTATGTCCGACTATTTCATAATCCTTTGCGACATTGTTGTTATGCTCAAGATATCTAATATCAAACTTCGACTCAACGATGTTTTTCATGTCCTGATATGAAAACAGATCGTCCTTATTCCATTTATTATCACCAAACGGCATGTATTCGATAAAGCGAATGTTTATATCCCTGTCTTTGGCAAAATCAACAAAATCAAGGAGTTCGTTGTCATTGACTCCCTTCATCATCACTGTGTTTACTTTTACGGGATTGAATCCTGAATCAGCAGCGAAATCAATGGCTTTGATGACTTCGTCATAGTAATCATAGCCTGTGATTTTCTTAAATTTATCCTTATTCAAAGTGTCGAGGCTGATATTAATTCTGTCAAGTCCGTTTTTTTGCAAATCAGGCAGGAATTCACGGAGTCTAATACCGTTGCTGGTCAGAGCTAATTGAACAGGCTGCTCTTTTTTAAAGTCATTCAATCGCTCGAAAAGTTCTATAATGTTATTTCGGACAAGAGGCTCTCCCCCGGTGAATCGGATTTTTTTTATACCGTAATCTTTCACAAAGATTTTTATCAATCTGATTATTTCATCAAAGGATAATATCTCGTCTTTTCTCAAACTGCTGTTTTGAAATTTCTTCGGATTGCAATAAAAGCAATTCAGATTGCACTTATCAATTAGTGAAAATCTCAAGTACTCGTGAACGCGTCCGAATTGGTCTGTTAGTTGTTTCATATATTTTTAGAATAAGAGCATTGCTAATATTGCCGCAATTCCGATAACAATCGCGGGATGTAATTTAAAGCCGAGAATCAAACCCATACTGACGAGCATTATGAAAACGCTTTTCCACTCCAAATCCATTTTTGAAGCATACTGATAGACTATCGCGGCAATCATTCCGATTACGGCAAATTGAATACCCCTAAACGCTTTATCGAACAACGGATATTTGGAGAATTTTGAATATAAGTATGAAGCGAACATTATTAAAATTGCCGGG
>JAQIDA010000075.1 GCA_027858275.1 Candidatus Kapaibacterium sp.
TAGTAACATAAATATAATAAATTCATACGGTTATCAAGCCGTATTTTTTTTATCCCGGACAGTAGTGAAACACTTTATTATTTGACTTTTTTATTTACTAATTCCTGCAATGATTCTAAATCTGAAAAAGAGACAGTTGATGATCCGTCTGTCATGTTTAAATCAACCTGTGCCATTCCTTTTTTGGGGTAGTGTTCAGTTGCATGTATTACGACCGTATTTATATCTTGTTTTATGGAAGCAGCAGCAACCAAAATAACACTATCAAATGGGCACGAACTTTCTTTGATCTTTTCGCCCAAATCAGAGATCCGTGCTTGACCCTTACTTGCTTTATTCGCATAAATTATTAATGTTCTATTATTTCCATATCCATCTCCTTTAGCTGCATATTTTTCATAAGTTGAAATAATTGCGCATAAAACATCTTGAGGAGTCATCTGTGGAACTAACTTATGTTCTATATCAATCCTATTCGTTGCATCAGAAATAAATCCATCATTAGGTTCAGATGCGGTTGGATCATATCCAACATACCAATCTTCAGATTTTGATAATTTATTTGCAATTCTTGCCAAAACAAGCAGCCCAAAAAGCTCTCTTTTGCTAATTGGGAGTTCCTCAGAAATTTGTTTACTGTCTTCCATCCATTTCGGATTTTCGGAAGCCCCCTTTAGGTGTAGATCCCATGCTTCTTGGCACGTAAATATTATCATAAATCTCCTTGTTGCAAAATAATTTAATTAAAACAATTAAAAAGATTCAATATATTGAATCTTTTTTAGATTCCGAAAATTTCATCGACATCCTGCTATTTCGGAGTTAGTTCCCGGATTATACCATTTAACAAACTTCTTACCTCTGAAACACTTCGCGTTCCAAGTCTTTAAATTCATATTTAGAACAAAGTTTTAATACTGCCAGATAGTAGGGCTTAGATGTTTCCGATTCCATGCCCCCGGTCATCAGAGCAATATTTGCCATGGTCAACAAGCGGATTTCTTCAGGAAGTTTTATTGCCTTTTCCGCTGCTTGTTGCAAGTACATAAGGGCATCACCTTTGTGGTTTTGGCTGTTGGAAAGCAGTGCGGCGGAATTCAGGACAAGACATTCCGAAACCGGTTCCTTGGCTATTTTGATCAATTTCAATGCAATATCACTATACTTATTAGCTTTAATATAATCACCGAGCTCAACATAGGCTTTTATAGCCAGAGCAAGCAGTTGGGCTTTTTCGTCGCTGCGGAAATCCATGTCTTCAGATTCAAAGAATGAAACAGCTCGCAAAGCGGAAGCAGAAAAATTCTTCTTGTGATAATCCTCGACAATTGCGCGGCGAATGTTTTTAAAATCAATATATGTGTTACCGTAAGCTTCTTTGAATGATTTTGAATCTTCGTCATCGTCACCTGACGGATCGCCGTCTGCTGATCCTTTGCCGCCGCTAAGAATGTTTTGGAAAGCAATCTCTTCGGGGTCAAGCTGTCTGTCTTCATCGTCATCGTCATCGTCACTAAGCATGCGGAAACGCTCGTAGGCACTTTCAGCTATTTCTGTGCTGCCGTATTCTTTGGCGTTTTTGGCAGCCATCAGCAACATTGATTTTGCCGTTTCCTTATCTCCGGATTCCACACTGTGCGCGGCAAGATAAGGCGCTATTTCTTTGCGAACCGCCTCGGATTCGGCATCATTATATCGTTGTTTGAGCAAAGCCGCGATTTCGCCGTGGAGAGCTTGGTTCTCTTCGTATTCTAATGAATTCTCAAAATAGTTGTAATAAAAAGCTTGCGTGAATTGATAGACAGTTGTTTTGACTCCGTAGCGCATTGAAGCTCCGACGCTTCTGATTATTTGCGTTGTTTGCTGTAAGTGGCGAAGTTTGCGTATAGTTTGAAGAATGTCCGTGTTGAGCAGACTGCTGACTATCGTAGCCGTAAATTCACGTCCTTCGGCGCTGCATATCGAGAGTGTGTTGCGATCCTCTTCGCTGAGCTTGTCAAGCACTTGCGAGAAGGCCGTATGCACAGAGGCAGGCAAGAACTCACTTGTCGAAATATCTTCTTTGAAATTTCCTTCTGAGTCGAATGGTGAGTATTCCAGAAAATACTTCATATATTCTGCAACAACTCCGGGCGTACCTATTGTATGACGCTGCATCCAATTAAGAAAGATGTCGCTGTGATGATAGTTTTCAAGATTTTGTTTTGCGCAAATATCTATTTGCTCTTGGCTAAATGGTTTTAGCTCAATTTCTGAAACATGGTCGAATTTTTTAGTTTTTTCGTCGATAAAAGAAATCATCGGTGATCCGATACTTTCTAAGAGACTTTTTCGATAAGCAACGCATATAATCAACGGCAAATCTTCAATTTGATCGGCGAAATAACTTAAAAGCTCCACCGATTGATGGTCTGTCCATTGCATATCATCCAAGAAAAGCACAAGCGGCATTTTTTCTATAAACGTACTGATAGTATCGAAGTAATCTTGAACTGCCTCATTCTGTGCTTTGGACCTGCGCGAAGATTTATCTTTTTTATAATTTCGCCAATCTCGGCCGAGTTCTTTTACGGCGTAGAATATATCGCCGGTTATAGGAATCGAAGCCAGCATGGTTATACCGGCATTTTTGTAAAATTTCTTTTTCGCAGACAGATAGTCCCTGCTCAACAACTTTTCGACTGTTCTGGAGAAAGGAAGCAGCGGTTGGATATTTCCGATATTGAAATTCCCTATAGGGGACTGAGAATTCACATAGACTGTCGCAACGGATTCCTCATGTAATTTCTCTGTTAGCCTGTGCATCAGAAAAGATTTGCCCATACCGGTTTCTCCGGAAAGACAGATGATTGAACCCTTTTGATCATGTTTCAATCTGTCGAAAGCGTCTTGGAATTTCTCTAAGGTTTCCTCTTGTCCGATGATCACGTTTGAATCTGTCATAACACTTACCGCATTGATATATATTACTGTCTGAACAAAGTTAGTAAAAACGACATAATAATTTAGAATTATTTTTCGGGAATTTTCTTTTTAAGCGACGTTTTTGTATCTTAAGCTAAAGACGAATCTAATTTAACCGGGAATAATATGATAAGAAGAGATTTTTTAAAACTGTCGATACTCACACCGGCATTTATTCAGACAGCTTGCAAACAGGCCAACAATGTTAATTTTGTCGCCGGCAATGAGAAAAGTTTTGACTTCTTGGAAGTCCGAGGTTCATATTATGATATAGGTTTTCAGATCGGATCGTTCTTCGTTAAGAACATCAAAGCTGTTATACAAGACCGTCCCGGCTGGATTGAGAATCTCTTGGAAATTGTCGCAAAACCTGCAGGCAGAGCGTTTGCTGACGAATTATATAACAATGTGAAAAAATTCTTCCCACATATGTACGAAGAACTCGAAGGTATGGCGGCCGGCGCGAAAATGGATTTCGAGATTATTAAATTGATGAGCATCAACTCTGAACTCAATGTTTTTGAGAAAGAAAATCCGGGCTGCTCGACTATTTTCTACAAGGATGATAAGCGTATTTGGCATTTTCATAATGAAGACGGACACATGGCATATACTGACCGGATGTTTGTGCTGAAGGCGCATCCTCCTTCCGGAGTCAGTTACGTTTCATTCGTCTATCCGGGGATGATAACAGGTGTAGGTCCGTCTATAAACAGCCGGGGTATTATCCTGACCACAAATTATATCGCGAGTCTGAATCCACTTCCGGGTATCCCGAGATATTTCCTCGGTCGCGCAATTCTTGAAGCAAAATCCTTGGATGAAGCTTTTAAATTCGCTTCAAAAACTCCTCGGGCTTTCCCTTGGCATCATAATATTATGTCGGTGAAAGATCAAAAATATATCTCTGTCGAAACTCTGCCCGAAGGCACTGTGAACAAATATGAGCCAAACGGTTTTTATCTGCATACTAATCACACGATCGGCGATTTGACCAAAGACTATGCACATCAGAATCTTGAGTACAAAAACTCATCTTCTGTTTCAAGATATGAAGTTCTCGAAAGAAAAATTGAGGCTTCCGGCGGAAAAATTGACAAACCTGAAACCGTGCTCGGATGGCTCTCTTCGCACGAGAACAAGCCCTACTCGCCATGTCGCCATCCGGCAGGAGATGTAACAGGCGCAACTCTCGGCACTGCTTTTTTCGATGTAAAAAAAGGAGTTCTCAGATTGTACAAAGGCAATCCCTGTAAGGCTGTTCCGAACAGATTGTTTACGGAGTATAGAGTGTAAATATCAGTTTGTAGCAAACTGATGAATTGGTTGAAGCAATCTATGAAATTCAGAAAACAAAAGATGAAAAGAATAATTATCGGAATATTTACCACAGTAGTGATAATTGGCGCTGTTATAAGTTATTTGACAATGTCGGAATATAATGAATATGAAGAAAAGGGGGCTGTGCTGATTGACAAAGTGGAAAAATATAGAGCTCGATATGGTATGCTGCCAAATTCAGTAGAAGATTTACATATTGAACTCGTAATGAACGAGGGTCCTTATTATGAAAGAGTGGATAGTGTGAAATATAAGGTCTATTTTAATATCGGCTTTGACAACACATATATGTATTACTCAAACATAAAAACTTGGAAATATTCTCCATAAAAAAGCAAATTATTCTTATGAAAAACAAACTGATCGGGCTCATAACAGTTGCTGTGATAATAATGAGTGTATCAACATTTATGTTTCTCAATAAAACATATTTGGATTTTGAATTAATATGTTCTTTAAATGAAAAGAGAACAGAATTCAACCCTAACGCTTACGTTGTTTTTCATACTCAGAAACAGTTAGATAGTTTCTTTGAAATGAATTCAAATACAACTTATCTCAAAACGCAATTACCTTCAGAGTTAATATTTGATTTCAAAAATTACAGTTATTGTATTGTTTACGGGAAACAAGTAAAAAATATGTGTTATAGTTACAAAACGACCCTGTTTGATGATATATCACCAAGTTATGCAAGTTGTTGGAAGTATAGAAAAAAGTGTGTTTTTATCGAATATGATACTAACAAAACCGGTAAAGGAACATATTTATATAAATTGAAACATGACTCGAAATTAAGAGGTTTTGACGGATTGTAAAAATCAGTTTGTTCCAAACTGATGAATTAGTTGATGCAATCTATGATTTTAATGCTGTTTCTACACTCGCAAACCTGTCTCAACAAAATTAATTACTCTCAGATGTAACGTTCCTCATAAATTCACGTCTACTACTTAAATGAACAGAGATGAATTCAAAATATTGACCATGGCGGCGAAGAACAAAATGTTCAGATTCGCCAAGAGTATACTCACAAGAACAGAAGAGGCGGAAGATGCCGTGCAGGAAGTTTTTGTGAAATTGTGGATCAAAAGGGATTCTCTCGACGGATGCAAAAATCCGGAGGCGTTCGCTATGGCTGCAACTCGCAATCATTGTATCGACAGAATCAGAGCAAATAAAGAACGCTTTTTCGAGTCCGTCGATGATGAGAATAAATATGCAAGCAACATTGACAAGGATGATCCGCACAGGAGTCTTGAACTAAAAGACACTCGGCAACGAGTTATGAAAATGATTGATGCTTTTCCCGAAATCCGACGCACTGTCATGCACTTGCGCGAAACAGAAGGCTTATCTGTCTCGGAAATATCTGAAATAACGGGCTTGACGACAGGGGCTGTGAGAACCAATTTATCTCGCGCGAGAACGAAGTTGAGGGATATGTTGACTAAGGAGGATAATTATGAACATAGATGAAATCAGACAGCTTATTGACAAATATCTCGCAGGAGATACAAGCCTGTCCGAAGAACAGACTTTGCGCAATTACTTTGCTGAAAAGTCAGTGCCGAAGGATCTGCAATTGTACGCCGAAATTTTTGACGCGTCGCAATCCCTTGCTGAGGAGACTTCCGCTGACAAGCTTTCGGAGCCGGCAATTGACAAAGCGATAGATCAATACGAACACTATGCGGCACTAAGCAAAAAAATAAAGGAAGAAGTAGGGCCGCGATCAGAACGTACAGCCGGGCCGTATTGGCTGATAACCGCTGCCGCCGGAATAGCCGCGATCATTATAGTATTTGTTGCTGTTCAAACCGGTTACATACGAATCGGCGAGCAGGAGATGCCAAACGATTTCATGTTTGCTGACACTTTCAATGATCCGCAAGCAGCCAAAGACGCAACAGAAAAAGCTTTGACACAAATTTCAGAGACATTTAGAGAAAGCTTGGAAGATTTGGACAATCTGTCCGTAATTGAAGAAAGCACAAACAAACTCAACAATCTTTCAATATTAGACGAAGTAATAAACAACAATCTAAATATTGAAGCCATAAATAATGCCGACAAGAATGATAATAATATAAAAACTATAAATACTAACAAGGAAAATTAATTATGAAACAATTCTTAACCATCGCATTGCTGTTCTCAGTGATTTTTACATCTGCGTCGTTTGCCGGAGAGAGCAAATTAAACAAGCTGATAGCAGAATACAAGGGACAAACCGGTTTTACTTCTGTCGTGATAAATGAAACAATGTTTAAGCTGTTTGCCGATATCGGCGAAGATTCAGACGATGTTAAAGTCAAAGGAAAAATGAATGATGTTGACATTTCATCAGCACTGGAAGGTATTGAGTCCGTCATCATATTCTCAGCGGAAGAAGGGGCAAATGCCAAGCTCAGAAAAGAATTCCGCGATAAATTATTCAAAATTGTTGAAAGTGACAAACAATACACAGATTTGATTAATGTGGATGAGGGTGACGGCTCTAAAGTATGGATCCAAATAAAAAAGAAGGGCAAAATAGTTCATGAGTTTGTTCTGATAAGAACAGAAGAGACAGAAACTTCGCTTATACTGCTGACAGGCAATATTAATTTAAGTGAAATTAAAAATATATCTAAAATTGTTGCCCCTAAGTCTAAAAAAGTTAAGAACAGTATTGAAACTATTCCCATAAAAGGACAGTGATAAAAACTGCGTGTGTTGTCTAATTTTGATCTATAGAATATTTCGGATTTAATCCTTGAATTATTCGTCGAAATTTAATATATTTTTAGATGATACAAACAAATAAGAAAAAGAGACTTAAAAAAGAATTAAAATTATTCGATGTTTATGCGATTGCCACGGGAACAACTATCAGCGCAGGCTTCTTTCTGCTTCCCGGTTTGGCTGCGGAACAAGCAGGTTCAGCCGTCGTATTGGCATATTTAATCGCTGCAATACCGCTGATTCCGGCAATGTTCAGCATCATTGAACTTGCAACGGCTATGCCTCGCGCCGGCGGAGTTTATTATTTCCTTGATCGTTCACTCGGACCGGCTTTCGGTACAATCGGCGGCATAGGTACTTGGCTCGCCTTGATACTGAAAGTATCTTTTGCCCTGATCGGTATGGGCGCATACATAAGTTTGTTTTTCGACGATATTCCGATGAGGACTATTGCTGCAGGACTTGCAATAGCTCTGGGTGTACTGAACATGTTCGGCGCCAAGAAAACCGGCGGCCTTCAAGTAGTCCTTGTTATTGGATTGCTTGCAATCCTCGGAATATTTATTGGTGGAGGCGTGCCTGAGATCAATTGGTCGAGTTTTTCTAACATGTTTGATCCGGGAATGTCCTCAATAATCGGTACTGCCGGATTGGTTTATATCAGTTACGTCGGCGTGACTAATGTGGCGAGTCTGTCTGAAGAAATCAGCAATCCGGAACGCAATATGCCCCTCGGTGTGATTCTTGCCTTGACAACAGCCATAGCGATATACGCACTGGGTGTTTCTGTTATGGTGGGTGTTTTACCGCTTGAGGAGCTTGCAGGCAACATGACGCCGGTGGCATCGGCAGGAGAAAAATTCCTTGGTGAATACGGAGCCTTGATCCTGTCTGTCGCCGCGATTTTGGCTTTCATTTCTGTAGCGAATGCCGGAACTATGAGCGCGTCCCGCTATCCCTTGGCAATGAGTCGAGATAATATAATCCCTAAGTTCTTCGGTAAACTCAGCAAAACAGGAACACCGTACATAGCAATAATCCTTACGGTTGCCGTTATTCTGGCAATTATTATATTCTTAGATCCGCTTAAAATCGCAAAACTCGCCAGCGCTTTTCAATTACTGCTTTTTGCAATGGTCAACCTTGCCGTGATAATAATGCGTGAGAGCAAAATAGATTCCTACGATCCCGGCTTCAAGTCGCCTCTATCTCCATATTTGCAGATTATCGGGATGCTGACTCCTATGTGGTTGATTGCCGAAATGGGAATGCTACCCTTGATGTTTTCCCTCGGTTTGATTGTCGCAGGAATGATTTGGTATTTTGTCTACGCAAAAAAAAGAGTCTTTCGCAGCGGTGCTGTTTATCATATATTTGAAAGACTCGGCCGACGTAGATTTGACGGATTAGATCGAGAATTTCGTGACATTCTCAAAGAAAAAGGTCTCCGCAAAAGTGATCCGTTTGATGAAATTGTTGCTCGCTGTCATGTGGTTGACTTTAAAGCTGAAGAAACTTTTAAAGATGCCTCCCTCAGAGCTTCACAATGGTTCTCAATTGTTCTTAACAGAAACGCGGCAGAAATTCATGATGTATTTATAAAGGGCACAAAGATCGGAGCAACGCCTGTTATACGAGGTGTAGCACTGCCGCACTATAAAACTGACGCAATAGAACAGGCCGAAATGGTTTTGGTTCGCTCGAAAAACGGGATGCATATCAAATGTACAGATCCGGTTATATGTGATGATCTGGAAGACCATATCGTTTACGCTGTATTTTTCCTGATTAGTCCTGAAAGTGATCCTTCTCGCCATTTGCGCCTGCTGGCAGGAATAGCGGAACGTGTTGAAGACGAGAACTTTTTAGATGAATGGTTCAAGGCAAAAGGTGAATCTCAGCTGAAAGAGCTCCTCATGCACGACGATCATTTTGAATACATTATAGTCGGCAAATCTAATAAATCGGAGATGTTGATCAATTTGAAGTTGAGAGACTTACACACTCCCAAAGGTTGTCTTGTGGCCTATCTTCGACGCGACGAAAAAGTGATTATACCCAACGGCAGTACGATATTAGAAAAGGGAGATCGCCTGACCGTCATCGGCGAAACAGCGGGGTTGAATATACTCAGAAATATGTATTGCTGCCGCGAAACCTTATAGATGCAGCTACAATTTATTCTAAATAATATCAGAATTTGTTATATTTGCTGATTGATATATTTTACAAACTGACAATGCGCGTATTATGAAAATTTCGTCCAAAAGCATATATTCTCTGCTGATATTCATAATCAGCGCAATGGTTTTCTACTCAACCGCGGCTCCGGGCTTGATGTATACAGACAGCGGCGAGCTTGCAGCCGTATGTTCAACCCTCGGGGTGGCGCATCCGACAGGATATCCTTTGTTCACTATTCTCGGACATCTATGGACTCTGCTGCCATTGCCTTTTTCAACGATTTATTCATTGAACATTTTTGCGGCAACAGTCACGGCTTTGTCTTCTGTCGTATTTTTTAATATGATGTATCTGATTTTCTCAATGATCCGTTCGCATACCATCGGCAGCAAAAGCAAATCAAAAGATAAGAAAAAGAAGAAAGTTCAGACAGTTACAGACAGTTATGAAGATTCAAGTTTGCTTATCATGTCGGCGGCAACGGCTCTGATGTATTCTTTCGCGCTTACCGTTTGGCAGCAGGCAACCGCTCTGGAGGTCTATTCATTGCATCTGCTGATGATCCATCTCGTGCTGTATATGACCACGAAGGGCTTGTCTGAGCCTGCTGAGAAAAAGTATTTTGTGCTCAGCGCATTCTTGCTCGGAGCTTCTTTTTCAAACCACATGACAACGATATTGCTTGTGCCGGGTCTTCTCTTCATATATTTCGCTCGACCGTTTGATAAAACTGATGGAAAGATGTTTTCGGCAGACCGAATGAAATTTGCGGCATTTTTGTTGATTCCGTTCATTATTGGTTTGAGTTTCTATCTCTATTTACCGCTTCGCTCGGCGTCCGGGCCTGAGTTTAACTGGGGCGAAGTGTCGCGCGGATGGGACAAATTTCTTTATCATGTTCAAGGCAAGCAATACCAAATATGGATGTTCTCCGACTCCGATGTTTGGAAAACAAATCTACAAAAGTTCTTTGAACTGCTTCCGGCACAAACCGCGTTTATCGGGATTCCTGCCGCACTGTGGGGAATTATTAAACTCTTCAAAACATCAAAATCTTTCACTGTCGCATTGCTGATTTTCATTGTCAGCTGCCTGAGTTACTCCGTCAATTACTCAATTCATGATATTGATTCATATTTTCTGACAGCATTCTCAATGATTATTATTCTTGCAGGAATCGGGTTTTATTATATCTTTGAAAAATCAGCTAAATTTATCCCTTTGATGTTTGCTCTGCCTTTGATTGCCCTAATCATGAATTACTCCGAAGCGGATTTGTCGGACAATCGAATTGTGCCCGAATACACAGAGGCTCTTTTCGACAATCTTGATGAAAACGCTATTGTAATATCTTCGCAGTGGGACTATGCCTGCTCAGCATTCTGGTATAAACAAAGTGTCGAAAACTACCGCCCGGATATAGTTTTGATTGAGCAGCCTATGTTACGCCGAACATGGTATCCTGGGCTTGTAAAAAGTTGGTATCCTGATGCTTTAGACAGATGCTCAGATGAAATCCGCTCCTTTCTTGAAATATGCGAACTTTTTGAATCAGAAAAAGAATACAGCAGTACAGAAATTCAGAAAAGATTTATAGATATGCTCAATTCGTTTGTCGACAAGAACTATGATGAACGCCCTATATATATAACATCAGACATATTGCAAACAGAGCCGGATATCGGAAAGGATTATACTAAAATTCCGGAGGGTTTGGCTTTCCGATTGCTCCGAAAAGAAGATGCTTATACAAATGAAATCCGGATTCCGGATGTGACAGAATTGGCAAAGCAAATCCAAGCGAGCAAGGGGCATCATCTGGCAGAAGGGATCCGAGCACTTACGGCACTTAATCTCAACAATCTCGGACGCATGGCTATCCGACGGAAAGAATCTGAAAAGGTTAGAAAGGCTTATGAAGGGGCGCTAATGATTGAGCCTACAAATCGGGAGGCTATCAGGGTCTTAGGGCTTTTGAAGTAGTATTACACTTTAATTGTATATGTCAATTTGACCGAACACTGAACAACAAAACTACGGTCAAAACAGCTGAAGATACTAATATAATCGGTTCGATAAATTCTTCGAAGAAAGATAATTCGGGATCGGGGACATTAGGATTTAAAAAGGGGAAGGAATTGTTTTGCAGAGCGGCTACATTGCCCCGGGCAACTCTGTCTTCGTGTTTTTTAGAAAACAGGGGCAAAGAAATCAATTCATTGTCTCGGGTTCTGATGAAAACGCTGAGATTGATTTCAGCTCTGCGAATCAATGAATCCGGTTGATTGGGCATATTGTGAAAACTAATGGCGCATTTGTTAATTGTGATCTCCATCGGCAGACGTTTGCTGTTCTCTACTTTTTCAAAAATCCTAAGCGGCTGAGAGTGTGACGCTCCGATTATTCTGTGTTTGATATAGTATTTAGCAGGACTCTCCCAAACGGAAATATCCAGAGAATCAAAACCACGATGCGACACAAATGATATTAAATTCGATCCGACCGAAGCCGCTAATGAGTCAAGAACTTGTAAATTAGTCGGAACTGAATTGTCGTCTGAGGCAACAAGAGGCTTCCCCGGCAATAGGATTGCCGTAAGACATAAGACTGCTACAAATATAAATCGTTTCATGATTAGCTGATAATATATACAACTTATGAGAACAGGTTCTTTTTCAATTTCTTTACTGCTTTGATCAGTTCGTGTTCTTTTAGGAATGATGTCGGGCGAATACGGAGCGCGCGGCGGCGATTTTTTAAAACTATCTTTATGACTTTCGCGCGGCGATCAACCTTTTTCAATCGTTCCCTTATAATAGAGATTTTGATTATATCATCTTTGCAATACTTCTTTTCTCGAAAACGACTTTTGAAAACAATAAAGTCTTCAGCAACTGTAATTGATAATTTTTTGAATTTTTTGAAGAACAAGGACAATGCCGACACTCCGATTATCCCGGAAATAAGCAGGACGAACGGGCTTTTTAGCACATTCACAAGGGGCTTGTTTTCAAATAATACTCCGAGCAATACGAAAATCAGAAGGAAAATCGCATAGGCTGATATATACTTCAAATAGAAATCGAGCCTTCTCTTAAATTTTTGAGGCTTTATTATTCCGGTCGTTTCTTTCATTTTTCTATCCTTTTTTTACAACAACTTTTAAAATAACGATTTCGTAGCTTAAAATAAAAAAAATAGTGTATTATTTTTTAACCAGCTCAATAATTCGTTTGGCAGCGTTACTTGCGGCATCCGGTTTGGCAAGTAATAAAGCACATTCTGACATTAGTTGCAGAATCTCGTCTTTGGGAACAAGATCAATAATTGAATCAACAAGAGCCTCAGGAACAGCGCTGTTTTTAATAAGTACAGCTGCCCCGATGTTCATGAAGATTTTTGCGTTTTCGGCTTGTTCGTTATTTGTGGCGGACGGCAACGGTATCAGGATCGACGGCTTGCCCGTTAGTGCCAGTTCGGCTATTGTGCTTGCTCCGGAACGCGACACGACTAAGTCTGCGGCTGCATAGGCCATAGGCATATCGTCAATGAATTCGAAAACTTTTACATTTTTAGGGATGTCGGCAACAGGTTTATAATTTTTGCCGGTTTGCCATATCACTTGGATTTCGGCTTCCGCAAATTTTTTGAGATCTGCCTCAACGGCTTTGTTAACTGAGAGAGCTCCGAGGCTTCCACCGAAAACAAACACTGTTTTTTTGCCCTGTGAAAATCCGTATGATTCCAAGGCTTTCGATTTCTCGGGGAGTTCCCTTAAGTTCGCTCGAACAGGATTGCCGAGAAATTCAATTTTTGATCTGACAGTCGGTTTGAAATAATCCACACTGTCTTCGAATGAACTGATTATCAGATCTGCCTTGCTCGCAAGCATTTTTATGGCTTTGCCGGGTGAAACGTTTGATTCCATAAGGATAAGCGGAATTTTTTCTAATGATGCAGCCAGTCCGGCCGGGAGGCTCAAGTAGGCTCCTGTACACAATACTGCCTTAATATTCTCGTTCCGAATGATAGAGCGGCAGATCAAAACTGATTTTGCGATTTTGAAAGGAAGCATCAGACTGTTCAGAGAGATTCCGCTGAACCCGCTAATGGGAATTGTTCGAAAATCATAGCCGAGAGCCGGCACGACTCTTGCTTCTATTTTATCAGGAGTGCCGACAAATGATGCAGCGAATTCTGATTCAATAATGTTGGCTAATTGTTCGCAGACAGCGGTAGCGGGGAAAAGATGCCCGCCTGTACCGCCGGCACCCACTAAGATTCGAAATTCAGACGGTTTGTTCATTGAATTTGATCCTGTTTAAATGATTATGCAGCTACGTCAGACTAAGTAATAAATATAAGGATTAAAGAATCATTATTCAAAGATTAATATTAATTTATATTTGCAGTATGGCAGCAAACATGATCCGGGGGTTTTTATCGTCACGGTCTATATCAATTAGATATTGATGTTTTGACCGAACGCTGTATTCCGGGGCGTGAAAAAGGAAAAAGAATGTGTATTATAAATTTATTGAAAATGTTGTTCGTATTCACGATTGTGATTCGAAAATGGGGGTAAATATGAAATATTTAATGTCGATTATTGCTGTGTTGATTTTGTTTTCAGCAACAGAATCATCTGCACAAAACGAACAAGTTCGTTTGTCTTTGAAAATGGTAGCTTTGGGTCAAGAACAAGATGTAAAAGTACAGTTGCCTGATCTCCTGGCTCAATATCCTGAGGATCCGGGTGTGATGCTGCTTCATGCAGTTGTCCTGCAAGATACCGAAAGAGCTTTGGGAAAATATAAAACTATCGTCAAAATCTATCCGAGCAGTGACTGGGCTGATGACGCTTCTATGCACATCGTCCAATTTTACGCAATGGCCGGAGATACTATAATGGCTAAGCGTGAATTAAATAATTACAGGAACAACTATCCTACTTCTCAGCTTCTCGCTCCTGCTGCTGACGCGGTAAGATTAGCCGTCAGTTTTGCTCGTATGGGCAACGTCAAAACTAAAACTCTGCAAGTTATTCCAATTACGGAACCCGTTCCGGTGCTTACAGAAATTCCGGTAGAAGTAAGAGGCAAGACTGTCTCTCCTCAGGATCCTCCGGTTATTACATTGTCTGAAACTTCTCCGAAGATAGAACCGGTTGTTAACACAACATCTATACAGGTTCAAACTAAAGAAGCTGACGATGACGAGATCATAGACGTGGTTGAAATTGCTGAAGATGATGTCGTAACCGAAACAATTGTGAATGTGCAAAATACTGAGCCTGTAAAAAGAGTAATTCCGGAAGACGAAAACACTAATTATGGACTTCAAGTCGGTATCTACAGCACTTATGAAGCTGCAAAATTTGAACAGGATAAATTTAGAAAGCAGAGAATGCTGGCAACGGTAGAAAAGAAAAGAATAGACGGAGAAACAATGTTTGCCGTAGTTATCGGCAATTATTCTTCACAGGAATCCGCAGAAACTGCTAAAATTGTTGTTCAACAACAGTGTAAGTGTTTGCCGATAGTATTTATCAAATAAATTAGTACGTTTATATATTTTGAACAACAGCCCGGAGAATTAAGCATGGAAAAAAAAGGAAAAAAAATTGTGATACCGGAAGATGAGTTAGTGAAAAACTATACTCCGGAAATTCGAACTCTTAAGAAAAGATTATTGGCCGAGTTGGGTCAAATGTGGAATGATAAAGATTATGCCAAAATATCAGAGTACGGATTGGCAGAAGCACAAAGACTGCCGCAGCAGGCTCGAGGGGACGGAGACAAAGAAATCTCCGCTGTTCATTTCGTCATCGGCTCGGCAATGAAAGAGCTGAATTATGATAAGGAGCACATCAAGTATCATGCTTTGCAAGCAGCGTATTTTGACAGAAAAAATAAAAACGCTATGTGGCTGCTCAGAGATATTAGAAATGAATATTCTGAAGACTCCAAATACTTCCTGATCGAAGTTAAAGGCACTCTCTATGTGATAAAGGATACTGAAGAAAAGGAAGAATTATTCTTTGCCGTATACGCTGTTGTCGCCGACAACCAAGATGAAGCTCTGAGCATTATCAAGGAATTCGAAAGACCTGAAGTAAGAAACAGCCTTGAAATCTTCACGGCTCAAATTGCTGAACCCAGCACAAATTTACCAAAGGGCATCTATAAGACAAGTGCCTTGATCGCTAACGCTGAACTTGAAAAAGAAGAGAACCATACAAAGAATTAGAAATATACCGGTTCAAGGGTATGTTTTTTCCTGATTAGTTCTATAAAGAGCATTATTACATTTTGTAATAATGCTCTTTATTTGTATATTAGGTTTTGTTAATTTACAGTATAATATTTCATTCTTTTTAGTTGATTTAACATAGTAAAGACAATAAAATTTGCAATTTCGAAATAAATCTTTCAAACAAATTTAAGGATATTCCAATGGAACAATCAAAAGTTGACCTTTTTATTTCCACAATGAACGAAAAATTTGCTCCTGCAAACATGCCGGCAATTCGCCAACATTTAATGACTTTAGACGACGGTTCTTTGATTAATCTTCAAAGCATGAACTTCAAAAATCCAACAACTATCCTAATTGTCTCTCTATTAGCCGGCACATTGGGTGTTGACAGATTTATGATGGGTCAAACCGGTCTTGGTGTTGCAAAGCTTCTTACATGCGGTGGGTTTTTAATATGGGCTATCGTTGATTTGTTCCTTGTTATGGGCAAAACAAGAGAATTAAACTATCAAATGTTGATGCAACAAACAGCTGGAATGGCTGAACACACAGACTAATGAATACTAGTTTGAAATTAAAGTATCTTGGTATAATTGTATTTTTTATATCAGGGTACTTTTTTCTTTTCTACACCCCCGATACTATTAATAATCATACTTTCTGTATTTTTAAATCAGTAACAACTGTTCCTTGCCCTTCGTGCGGTTCTACACGTTCCGTCATTGA
>JAQIDA010000158.1 GCA_027858275.1 Candidatus Kapaibacterium sp.
AATTTGTTCACGGCAGCGTCTGCAATCCCTTTGATATTTTTCGCTTTAGCTCTGGAAAACCCTGTTGAGAAGATGTTTTGCTCAATTTCTTCCACGGGAGCAATATGGTAATCCATAGGGGTCGGATACTTCTTGAACAATTCTTTGGACACGACATTAACTCGTTTATCAGTGCACTGAGCGGACATGACAGTAGCAACAAGCAATTCGAAAGGGCTGCTGTAGTCAAGTTCTATTTTGGGATTAGGATATTCAGTTGAAAGCAATGATATGATTTGACTCATCCGCTCTTTTTTGGCTTTGAGTGTCTTTTTGAATCTTAAAGGCATCTATTTTCTCGTTTTTTAAGTTTCTAATCTCTGTGATAAATATAAGTCGGATTTTCCAATTTCCCGATAATCATATTACGCTTCCAAATTTTATTGAAGAACTCAACATCTTCGCCGTAGTCCATAGGGGGGAAACCGCCGACTTTTTCCGCGATTTCTTTTCTGAAAAAGAAAGTGCCGCCTATGACGCACTGATCTATATGCATTTCCTCTCCCGGATTATTCGGATCGAGGGAGTAATTATCACCGATTACTTTGATGCCGCCGTGAACCAATTCAACTTCCGGGTTGCTCAACAGAGTTTCTCTGCGAACTGCCAGATGATTCGGCTCAAGCTCATCATAAGGATCGAGGAAAGTGATCCATATTCCTGAGGAAGCAAGAACTCCGCTGTTTTTTGCCATACCAATTGATTGCCGTGATTGGCGAATGTATTTGATCTTGTCGTTCTTCTTCCAATACTTTCGAATCAGATTAACCGTGTCGTCGGTCGAGCCGTCATCAACAATTATCAATTCGTAATCATCCTCAGTTTGCTTCAAAACGGAGTCAATTGCTCTCGGCAGAATGCCTGCGCGGTTGAAAGCAGCGATTATTATAGAAAAAAACGGGATTCTGTCTTTATTTACGCAAATCATAAAAAATCTTTTATTCTCAGTTTCGTTCTTCTATTAGTTTGAATTTAACATTTTTTATTTGAAAGACCATAATGGAATTTTCAGAATTCTGGACAATCTGCTCGACAAACGGAATTGTACTTGATAAAAAACAGCTCGATGATTTCCGAAGATTTCACGATGAGCTTATATATTGGAACGAAAAAGTGAATATGATTTCTCGTAAGGATTATGACAATCTGCTCGAAAAACATTTCATTCACAGTCTGAGCATATTGAAATATGTCAATTTAAAGAAAAAAGCGAGATGCCTTGATATTGGAACCGGCGGCGGTTTCCCCGGTATCCCGCTCAAATTGGCTCGTCCGGATCTGCACATGTTGATGATAGATTCAATCGGTAAAAAAATTAAAATGGCTGAAATGTTCGCTCAGCATACAGGCTTGAAGAATATCAGCGCGTTGAAGATAAGAGCCGAGGAACTTGCAGCGTCGAAAAGATACCGAGGTCAATTTGATTATGTATTCGCTCGCGCGGTTACAAATACTCTGTCTCTGATCCATTGGTCGAAGCGTATACTCAGACCTGAAGGTAAAATTGTCCTGCTCAAAGGGGGAGACCTCAAGGATGAAATCCAAGAAGCACTTGATGATATTCGCGGTTTGTCGGTAAAAGAATATGATTTGAACTTACTCGGAGTGCCGAGTTTCAAAGAAGACGAAAAGAAATTGCTGGTTTTTGAAATTGAAAAGAAACCACAGAAATGACGATAAATAAGATAATATGAAAAAACAAGACAAAATGAGAAATAAAGTATTTGGAATATTGTTCGTTTTTGCTCTGATGAGTACTGCTGTTCTGACAATCGCCCAAACGAATGTCAAAAGCGCGACACAGCTCGCCAGAGTGAAATACAATGGCGGCGGAGATTGGTACAACGATCCTTCGGCGGAAGTAAACTTACTGCGTCATGTAGGGCAGAACACGAATATCAAAGTTAATCCCACTTATGTATATGTGGATTTGGCCTCTGATAATCTGTTCCTCTACCCCTTGATTTTCCTCACGGGACACGGCAATTTAAATTTCTCAGAAGCAGAAGTAATCAAGCTTAGAGCCTATCTCCAAAACGGAGGGTTCCTTTATATCGATGATGATTACGGACTTGATAAATACATCCGAAAAGAAATGAAAAAGATTTTCCCTAATCAAGAATTCGCTGAACTCCCGTTTTCTCACGGAATATATTCCGCGCATTATAAGTTCCCGAACGGATTGCCCAAAATTCATAAACATGACGACAAAGTGCCGCAGGGCTATGGTCTTTATCACAACAAAAGAATGTGCGTTTATTATACATTCGAGTGCAATTTAGCGGACGGTTGGACTGATGCCGACATTCACAATGATTCCGAAAAAATTCGAGAGAATTCTCTGAAAATGGGAACAAATATAATCGTATGGGCTTTGACTCATTGATCTAAACCTAATGTTTACAATATGATAAAGTGCTTTATATAATATGACCGAACACAATATGACTGAAAAAAACATCCAACATAAAGAATTACTCGACAGAATCCGAGCGACTCGCAGAAAAGAGACTACTTTTTTGTTTCTCGAAGGACTGTTCAAAGCTATGGCATATCTTGCCTTGATGATCTGTTTTTTCTCAATTGTAGAGCTCATTGCTGACGGCGACGAGACTTTCCGCGGAACACTCGCGGCAATAATCGCGACCGGAACAACGGGACTGTTCGCCTTTTTCCTCATGCCGATTATACTAAGAGCAGGCGGCTTTCGCAACGCTCCCGATGAAGAGAACATGGCATTAAGAATCGGAACGATTTTCCCGGAAATAAAAGACAAGCTCTGCAATGTGATTCAGTTAATGACCAAGGACAGCAAAAAAGACGGGACATCTCGCGCTATGATTCTCGCTGCTTTCTCGGATGTAGCTGTCACGGCAAGCGAAAAAGATTTTGACGCAGTGATTGACAAGAAAAAATTCCGTAAGTCATTTTGGTGGTTTTTGTCTGCGGGAGTATTGACAGTTACAGTATTTGTGCTTTTCCAATCATCTCTCGGAGCCTCATTCGGACGAATTGTTGATTATGATAAGTCATTTCTGCCGCCGGCGCCGTTCACTTTATCAATAACTCCGCTTCAAGAGAAAAAACTTCGCGGCAAAAAAGGAGTTCTGACGGTCAAAGCCGAAGGCGAAGTTCCGGAAAAAATCAGCCTTCTCATAAAAGAAGAGCAACAGGAAAATTTTGACGAGATTATTCTCAAACCGGATACTCTCGGAATATATACTTATGAAATACCGAGCTTAAAACATTCGATCTCTTTCTTCGCTCAGGCGGAATGGTATCATACTGAAATTAAAACAGAAACCGGGAATATCATTGTTATTGATCGCCCGGTTATCAGATCGCTTTCAGGCAAACTGAGCTTCCCTTCATATACAAAATTAGCGTCAAGATCATTCGATGAACAATCTGCTGATATAACAGCTTTGAACGGCTCAACTGTCAATATTAATATATTGACAAACAAAGAACTTAATACGGCTGAATTAATATTTGAATATCCGACTGAAGCAGCGAATTTATCTCTTGATTCATTGGCATCTGATTCAATATCAGTCGCCGGAATTGATACTGTTCGCAAGAATTTTAAGATTAACGGCAAGCGAGCTTCCGTTTCATTCAGAGTCTCAAAATCCGGTACGTATTATATGAAAATTCAGGATAAATCCGCCGAATTTAACGCTGAGCCGATCAGATACGGAATTTTAGCATTGAATGATGATTCTCCTTCAGTCGCATTGCTCGAGCCGGTCTCAGATATTAAACTAAGCGAAAACGCATTGCTGCCGATCAGAACAGCCATTTCGGACGATTACGGATTTTCGTCATTGAAATTGAACTATAGGCTTATCAAATCAAATTACACTTTAGCTGAAGAGCATTTTACTTCAGTTGATATTCCTATATCGTCTGAAGAGCTTATAGCTGAAATTCCTTATCTCTGGAATCTCAAAGAACTTGATATAAGCGACGAGGATATGTATGAGTTCTATATGGAAGTATTTGATAATGATATAGTATCAGGCCCGAAATCAGCGAGAACGAATATATTAAGAGTCAGAATGCCCTCTCTGGATGAGCTTTTGCAGGAAACTGACAAAGATCAGGAAAAAGTCGAAAAAGAGATGAAGGCTATTCTCAAGAAAGCTGATGAAATTAAAAAAGATATGGAAGACCTTAAGAAGGAACTCCGCAAAAACGCAGCAAAGAAAAAACTCAATTGGAAAGAAAAGAAAAAAGCAGAGGAAATAAAGAAAAAGCAAGAAGAGCTTCAGAAGAAAGTCAAAGAGCTTCAAAAGAATATGGAGAGCATGACCAAGAAGATGGAGGAGAACAATACTTTGTCTCCGGAAACTCTTGAAAAATATAAAGAGCTGCAAAAATTGATGTCTGAAGTGGATTCTCCTGAAATGAGAAAATCACAACAAAGAATGCGCAAAGCTCTTGAAAAACTGACTCCTGAGGAAATGCGCAAAGCCATGGAGCAAACTGAATTCGACGAAGAACGATTCAGAAAAAGTATTGAACGTACTCTGAAAATCCTGAAAAGAATGCAGGCGGAACAAAAAACTGACGCGCTTACCAAAAGAGCCGAAGAACTAATCAAGGAGCAGGAAGAGCTTCAAAAGAAAATGGAAAACGCTAATCCTAACGACAAACAAAAGCGCGACGAATTAGCCAAGCAACAAGCTCAGAATCAGTAGAAGCTCGAAGAGATGATGAAATAACTCGACGAACTCGAAAAACTGATGAAAGAAATCGGCGATGATATGCCCAAAGATGAATTGCAGAAAGCCAAGGATGAGCTGAATGCCGATGAAACTAAAAAGAGCATGGAAGACGCTCAGAAATCTGCTAAACAAGGTGATTTTGAAAAATCCCAAAAACAGCAACAAAAAGCACAGCAGAATTTGAAAAAATTCGCTCAGCAAATGCAGAAGATGAAACAGAAAATGAAGCAACAGATCAGCGAAGAAGCCAAACGAAAAATGAAAAAGGCTATCTCTGATATACTCAGGCTATCCGACAAGCAAGAGGAGTTAAGAAAGCAAACTCAGGCGTTGGATTATAATTCCACAAAATTCTCTGAAAATGCTAAGAAACAATCTCAGATGAATGAATCTTTAAGTAAAGTTGCTCAAGAAAT
>JAQIDA010000270.1 GCA_027858275.1 Candidatus Kapaibacterium sp.
GTTAATCTGTTGATATATATTATATTAACAATTATGACTTAATATAAATATCGCCGCCTTTTGCTTTGAAATCTTCGGATTTTTCAGCGAGCTTTTTAGCGAGATCACGCACTTCGCGAGTTGACTTCATAGAACAGAAATGTTCGCCGCACATTGAGCAGAAATGAGATGTTTTGCTACCTTCGTCCGGTAGTGTCGCGTCGTGATATTTAATCGCCGTTTCCGAATCAAGCGCGATATTGAACTGATCTCTCCAACGGAATTCAAAACGCGCTTTGCTCATGGCATTGTCGCGCACTTGCGCTCCGGGATGTCCTTTGGCAAGATCGGCAGCGTGTGCCGCAAGTTTGTAAGTAATAACTCCTACTTTCACATCTTCTTTTTCCGGCAGACCGAGATGCTCCTTCGGAGTAACATAGCAAAGCATCGCCGCGCCGAACCAAGCAATCATCGCGCCGCCGATTGCAGAAGTTATATGATCGTAACCCGGAGCAATGTCAGTTGTCAGCGGACCGAGTGTATAAAAAGGGGCTTCCATACAATGCTCAAGCTGTAAATCCATATTCTCTTTGACTTTGTGCATTGGGACATGTCCCGGACCTTCGATCAGTACCTGAACATTGTGTTTCCAAGCGGTTTTAGTCAATAGGCCGAGAGTTTTCAATTCGCCGAATTGGGCTTTGTCATTAGCGTCCGCTATAGCCCCCGGACGAAGACCGTCACCGAGAGAAACGCCGACATCATAGGCCGCGAGAATTTCGCAGATTTCATCAAATTTTGTAAACAGGAAGTTTTCCTGATGATGCAGCAAGCACCATTTCGCCATGATAGAGCCGCCTCGTGAGACAATTCCGGTCATTCGCTTGCTCGTCATCGGAATATGCTCCCAAAGCAAGCCCGCGTGAATTGTGAAGTAATCAACACCCTGCTCCGCTTGTTCGATTAGGGTATCTCTGTAGATTTCCCAAGTAAGTTTTTCCACATCGCCCTTAACTTTTTCAAGTGCCTGATATAGAGGAACCGTGCCGACCGGTACGGGAGAATTGCGAACAATCCATTCACGAGTTTCGTGAATGTTTTCTCCGGTTGATAAATCCATGATTGTATCAGCTCCCCAACGGAAGGACCAAACAGCTTTTTCCACTTCTTCATGAATGCTCGAAGACAGGGGCGAATTACCAATATTGGAGTTGATTTTCACGAGGAAATTGCGTCCGATAATCATCGGTTCGCTTTCCGGGTGATTGATATTCGCCGGAATTATCGCGCGTCCTCGAGCGACTTCATCACGCACAAATTCCGGAGTTATGTGACTTTTCGGAGTGTTCGCCCCAAAACTTTCACCTTCGTGCTGATGTCCGATATCGTCCATCATATCAATTTTCTGATTTTCGCGAATAGCGATATATTCCATTTCAGGAGTGATTATTCCTTGCTTAGCGTAGTAGAGCTGAGATATTTCTTTGCCCTTTTTCGCTTTGAGCGGATGCTTGTTCAGGTGGTCAAAGCGGAGATAGTCCAGATTTTTATCGGCAATACGCTGATTGCAGTATTCCGAACTGAATTTGTCCAATCTTTCGCAGTCATTACGATCTTCAATCCACGATTCTCTGATTTTCGGGACGCCGATTTTCACGTCGATTTCTACACTCGGGTCGGTGAACGGTCCGGATGTATCATATACTGTTATCGGATCGTTTTTATAGATTGTTCCGTCTGTATCGACCGTATCGGACAGGCGAATTTCGCGCATCGCAACTTTTATTTTGTACAGTTTGCCGTCTACAAATATCTTCTTTGAACCCGGGAAAGGTTTTCGGGAAATACTTGTTTCGTTTGGTATAATTTCTTGTTTCATCTCATCTTATGTATATCATTGAAAAATATGTTCTTAGTTGCCGAGGTTGATATGATTTATTTGTCTTATTAAATTAATCTTAACCGCCTCGAGTTGCTTTTATTATAATTACTTTGTCGTTCTCTTTCAGCTTAGTATCATTCCATTTGTCCTTTGGAATAACGGATTCGTTCAATGCCAAAGCGCAGCCTTGAGTATCATCCATGCCGATTTCTTCAAGCATTAACCGCAAAGAAACAGCTTCGCTCAAGGAACGTTCCTCATCGTTTATATATATTTTCATCTTGTGTTGTTTGGGGCTTTAAGAGAGGCGATTCTATGCTCCCTGTATCGGCATTATCCGTATCAGGTTCAAAGGGTTTGCTCTCAGCCGCAATTCGCGGCACCCCTGCTCAATATTAATAATCATGTCTATTATTTTTTCAACCGAGTAAATTTACTAAGAAAAGAATTGTTTGCCAAAGAATAAAAAAGAAAATTTGTTAGATAATTGATTCTGCCATGATATAACAAACGGAATTACATTTAATCGATAACAGAGAAACATTGGACGAGCAGAACCGCACTCTGCCGAAGGTCTATCCACTCTTCGGCGAGTCTATGAAGCAAATCTTTCTCTTCCCTACATATTTTGAAAAGGTCTGCCCAAAATCTTAACGATTGTGAAATTCGGATGCTGAAAATCGAGGCTCTGTAATTCATTGAGCGAATCCACTATCTGAATATCCAGGTCGAATGTTTTGACAGGTCCGGTTATTTTTACCTTGTTAGGGAAATTTATTTTGCGCCAGTCGAGTTTGCCTCTGATTAATGTGTCGTCCGGAGATATACTTTGCGGCAGATAGTTAGCGACATCCGCGGCATAGGAATTCAATACATCAGTATCCTCAAAATTCTGACTTACGAATATTAAAGGATCAATCTCCAAAGTTTCTTCCTCAGACTCGATTTGGAATTCCGCGTGCAGAGCGTCAAGCATTGTGTTTTTCTGATCGAGACTGTCAATACTGTTCATAATGAAGTTCTCAGTCGCCTCGTAAAAACGTTTGCTCTGAATTTTAGGATTGTTCTCAACACTAAAGCCAAGGAAGTCTTTATAGAAATACTCAGCGGGTTTGGAATCAATTCTGAATTGATTATCGAGCAGCATACATCCGTAGTGGCTGTGCGGATATTCTAATTCTTCCGAGTTTCTTTCATATATAATACCGGCTTTATAAAGTTTTTGAGTCGGGCTGAGGAAAACATCGTTGAGATACTCTATGTTTGATGACTCAAACCGCAAAGCTTCGTGCATTTCCGCTTTCAGAGCGATATATACATAACTGCCAATCGGAGTAGTTGCTTCGACAACAATCAGCCATCCGCCGGGTATATTACTTGATTTTTGAGCTTCCGCCAAGATGCGAGCTATATCAGCAGATTTACTTAGAAAATCATCATCCCCGCTATTTTTCATTCGCTTTGTAATTCCGTAAAAACTACTTTCGAGTGTATCTTCAACCTCGAGTTCAAATGATTTTGAATTCTGTGAAGCGGCTTTTTTCAGACGTTCTTTCATAGTTTCAATAACTTTGTTGTTGAGTTGCAACATTGAATCAGACTCTAAAATAGTCGCTGTTTCCAGACCTTCAACTTTTTCAAGTATCTGATGAGCCGCGGCTCTGTTAAATGTCAAATCATCAAAATTTATCATGGGTTTCCCTTTCAGCCTTTATTTTGGCAAAGATTGTGTTTATTCAAATGTTATAGGTCTGTTTTCTACTTATCTAAAACTTTCATCATCAACTTCGTCACCCATCTGTGCGGCAAGAACCTGACTTTCACGGCTGCGATTTTATTCAAAATACCGTGTATCGCGCTGTGTTTTCCGGACATCATTGATTCATATCCATATTCGGCTACAGAACGAGAACTCGCCGTAGAGAAATTATTGAACATGATAGATTTTCCGGCTCCTGAGTCTTCTCCGAATCCTGATTTGGTCGCTCCGGGGCATAATGCAGTTACTGTAACTCCGCTGCCGTTCGCTTCCGCAGCGACTGCTTCAGTGAATGACAGGACATAAGATTTTGTCGCTCCGTATACTGCCATCATCGGCATGGGCTGATAGGCGGCTGTTGAGGCAACATTTAGTATTCGTCCTTTTCCCACTGAAATCATTTTTTTTAGATACAATTTCGTGAAATGAGTAAGAGTGGAAATATTTAAATTAATCATATCAGATTCCCGCTGCCAATCATTGTCGGCAAACTTGCCGAATTGAGCAAAACCAGCGTTGTTTATCAAATAATCAATTTGAATTCCGGCTTCCTCAATTTCTTCGGAAATTTCCTGAACGGACTGCGCGGAAGACAGATCTTTAGCAATTACTTTCACATCAATTTGATGTTTATTTTTCAACTCATCTGCGAGCATATTCAATTTGTCTTCGCTTCGAGCAACAATCACAAGATTCACTCCCCTTTCTGCGAATACTTTCGCGAATTCGTAGCCGATTCCTCCGGAAGCTCCTGTTATAAGTGCTGTTTCGTATTGTTTCATTTTTCTCCGATAAATTTGTTTCTTGTGTTTCCTGCTCAGATGTCAGACACTCCGAGAAAGTGTCTGACATCGAAGAATTTCTCACTTCTAACTAAGATGTCCTACACTCCGAGAAAGTGTAGGACATCAAGATAAGTCTCTTCGTGTCAAACATCTTGGATAATATTTATTGCTGCATTCTTGACGGAATGGCGTCTTCATATTCTTTTTCGATTTCAGCAACTGTTGTTTCAAAACAGCCTTTGATTTCGAATTTATCATTGACTACAGTTCCGAGT
The DNA here is from genome assembly GCA_027858275.1 of Candidatus Kapaibacterium sp. Classification (GTDB taxonomy): domain Bacteria; phylum Bacteroidota; class Ignavibacteria; order Kapaibacteriales; family UBA2268; genus JAQIDA01. Next base: position 4,681 of record JAQIDA010000270.1, read on the forward strand.
TTTGTCATCGGCACATTGTTGTTATCGCATATAGTTTTGAGTTCCGCTACTTTGGCGGAATCAAGAGAAACAACGATTCTTGACTGTGATTCGCCGAAAAGTTTTGCGGCTGTTAATTCGCCGGACAATTCAACTTCGCATCCGAGTTTGTTTTTACCGAATGATTTTTCAGCTAAACATACTGCTATACCACCTTCGGCAGTATCATGAGCAGAGTTAACTACTGATGAACGAATGGCAGTAAGAGTAGCTTTCTGCAGGCGTTTCTCTTCTTCAATATCGATAATCGGAGCTTCGCCGCTGATAGTACCGTGAATTTGTTTCAGGTATTCCGAGCCGCCGAATTCTTGTCTGTCGTTACCGAGAATATATATTTCGTCGCCTTCTTTTTTGAAATTAAGGCTCATTGTTTTATTCAAATCATCGATCAAACCAAGCATACCGATTGTCGGTGTCGGATTGACAGCTCTGTTTCTTGATTCATTGTGGAAGCTGACGTTTCCGCCTGTTACAGGTGTGCCGAGTGCGCGGCAAGCGTCGCCCATACCTTTGATAGCTTCTTTGAAAGTCCAGAATACTTCGGGATCATCAGGATTACCGAAATTGAGGCAGTTGGTGATCGCAACCGGCTCGGCACCGACGCAAACAACGTTTCTTGCTGCTTCGGCAACAGCGCTCATTGCTCCGTTGTAGGGATTCAAATATGTATAGCGGCTGTTACAATCCGTACACAATGCAATGCCTTTGCCGGGAAGTTCTTTCAATCTGATAACAGCGGCATCGCCTTTGATATTAACAGAATTAGTTCTTACTTGAGAGTCATATTGTTCAAATATCCAACGTTTGGATGCGATTGTAGGAGTCGATATCAATTTAAAGAACGCGTCTTTGAGGCTGATATCTGTTTTCAGATTTGTAGTATCAAAAGCACGAGTTTCTTTCAGATATTTAGGCTCGATTGCTTTGGGATCGTTTTGAGGAGCGCCGCCGCCGAGAACCAGAGGTTCAGCATCCATTTGTACAACGGTTTTGCCTTCTCTTCTGATATTCAGGATGCCGTCGTTGGTGATAATGCCAATCAGAGTGATCGGGACATCCCATTTGTCGCATATTTCAATAGCTTTTTCTTCTTTGCCTTTTTCAATGATGAAGAGCATGCGCTCCTGAGATTCGGAGAGCATGATTTCATAAGCACTCATACCTTCTTCTCGCATCGGAACTTTGTCGAGATCGACATCCATACCGACATCTGTACGTGCGCTCATTTCGGAAGTTGAACAGCATATACCTGCCGCGCCCATATCCTGAACGGCAACAACAACATCTGCTTCAATCAATTCCAAAGTGGCTTCGAGTAATAATTTTTCAGCAAAAGGATCGCCGACTTGAACGGTCGGGCGCATATCTTCTGTTTGCTCGTCAAATTCTCTTGAGGCTAAGAGAGAAGCACCGTGAATACCGTCACGACCTGTGCTGCTGCCTACAATAAATACAGGATTGCCGGGACCGGCCGCAGCCGCCGAAGCAGTTTTATCCGCTTTGCATATACCGACAGCCATTGCGTTAATCAATGGATTGTCATGGTAGCAGTCATCGAAATAGATTTCGCCGCCTACTGTAGGTACGCCGAAAGAATTTCCGTAATGACCAATTCCCTCAACAGCTCCGCGCATCAAGTATTTGATTCTGCCTGATTCCAATTCGCCGAAACGCAATGAATTCAAAGCAGCTATCGGACGCGCGCCCATTGAGAAAATGTCTCTGAGAATTCCGCCTACACCAGTTGCCGCACCTTGGAAAGGTTCAATAGCAGAAGGGTGGTTATGGCTTTCGATTTTGAAGCAGATAGCGTATCCGTCACCGATGTCGATCAAACCCGCATTTTCTTCTCCCGCGTCGACAAGCATTCTGCCGCCTGAGCGAGGCAGGGTCTTCAATTGTTTGATAGAATTTTTATAGGAGCAGTGTTCGCTCCACATCACACCGTAAACGCCAAGTTCGGTATAAGTAGGCTTTCTGCCGAGTATTTCCAATACCTGTGAGTATTCGTCATCTGTTAAACCGACTTCGTGAGCAGTTTCGAGAGTGACATCAATTTCAGACCAAAGTTTATCGTTATTCTCAATCATTTTTCAATCTGTATAATTTTTTAACAAATTTAAT
>JAQIDA010000326.1 GCA_027858275.1 Candidatus Kapaibacterium sp.
CTCGCTTATGTCGATAAAAACGAAAAGGCTGATCGCTCGGAATTCAATCCAAGTTTCGCGTATACTTTCAGACGCAAGGGCAAGCCGGAAGTCGATACATATTATGAAAACGGCGGTAAAATCAAGGTAATTCGCAATACAGATAATTACTGCCTGAAGATCACTTCTTCGGATGCTGCGTATTTGATTTCCGGGACGAATCATTAAGAAGAATTAAGAACCACCCCCTAACCCCCTCCTTTGCAGGCGGGGGGACAAGATGGGGAAGATGGTTGTTGTAGAGACGACCGATTCGGGCGTCTTGGCACGTAATACAGGAAGAGAAGAACCACCCCGCCCTTTGGGCACCCCTCCTTGGAAGAGGAGGGGAGTTTGAAGAACAAGAAAAATCACAAAATATATTCAATACAACAGAGGAAATATCATGACTTTAACTAATAAAACATATCAGCCGGTTCAGTCGCTTTCAATAAGAGCTACTGCTGATTTGCCGGCATTCAGATTTATCAATTTCGCGGGCGGCTTGTGTGTCGCTGACAGTCGCGCGCTCGGTGTGACGGATTGCGCTCATGTCGACGGAGATTTGGCGTCAGTTGTCAGTTTGGGAACGGTTGCGGTGGAAACCTCAGGCGCGGTCACTCTCGGTGCGGATGTGTCGGCAAATGCTGACGGCAAAGCAAAGCTGACATTAAGCAGCGAAATTGTCAACGGCAGAGCTTTGGAAGCCTGTTCGGGTGCATCAGTTATTCGTATTAAATTGCTGTCTTAGTGATAATAATTAAGGAGTAAAACAATGTCTTATAGTGATATAGATGATTTGCGCAAGGAAATTAATGAGGATGATCTGGCCCGACTGACCGGCGATATAGACGGTCTTACGGTCAATGAGACAAGAGTGACTGCTGCATCGGAGAAAGCATTCGATGTTATTAATACATATCTTCGCGGCAGGTTCACTGTTCCTCTGATCGAACCGATTGATCCGATTATCAAGAGTATTTCAATTGATCTGACTTTTGCTTATCTGTACGAGGAAGCTTACGCGACCGGCTCGGTGCCGAGTACAATTGTTTGGAGAAAAATTATGACTCTGAAAATGCTGAAAGATCTTAGAAGCGGTCTCTATACTCTGAATCCTGCATATAATCAACAGGGAGAATCGCAACCGCAAATCCTCTCGAACAAGAGCATCAGCGAACGGTCTTTCTCATCGGATCAGATGGCTGACTTTCCCTAATACTTTACATAACATACGGGCGGAGATGTATATTTATATCTTCGCCCACAATGAAAGAAAACAATGAAAAACATAATGAATTTCGTATATCGTAATTCCCTCTGGCCCTTGATCAGTGCAGTTGCTGCGCTGTGGCTTTGCCCGGAAACCGGTGAGGTGCGGACTCTGCTGCTGATTGTGCTTGTGGAATCAATCGCGCTTTTCCTGTCGGGTGTTGCCCTTACGGTTTATACCAAATTGGATTTCAGCAAGGATGTTGCAAGCGGCAATCTCGGTCTGATTTTTCTCGGAGTGCATATTTGCGCCGGTTTAACCGCGCTTGCCGTGTATATCGCTCAAAGCGGACTGTAGGGGAGAGCGATATGAAATATTTACTTTTATTTGTTTTGCTGTTTTTATTCGTCCAAACTGCTCATTCTAATCAAAGATATACTGTGTATTGCGAGGCCTTGCTTTTGGAAGCGTCTGCTGACAGCATGATTGCCCAAATCGGAACGACGGAAGCTACAGGACGAAATGACGGCGCTGTTGAAAAATATCTGTGTTCGGTTGGGCTGTCAAAGGGTTTAGCTTATTGCGCTGCCGGTCAGTATTGGTGTTTTATGGTAGCTGCTGAGGCTCTCGGTATAATGATTAGAAATATTCCTCTGCCGAGGACAGGACTGGCGAATGCTATATATAACAGAGCAAAGAAGCACGGGCAGAGAACAAAATTCAAGCCTCAGCGACATGATCTGATTGTATGGCGAAAAGGCAAAACAGCGTTCGGGCATGTTGAGAGAATTATCGTCGTCGGCAAGGCCGGCTATGTAACAACTGTCGGATTCAATACGAGTCCCGGCAAAGGCAAGTCCCAACGAGACGGACAAGGCGTTTGGAAACGCAGGCGAAATATTTTTCACCCGCTCGGCAGAATGAGGGTTCGCGGTCTGGTTGGGTTTATAACAGAAAGAAGAGGTGTGAAATGAACAGGCAAATATTAACAAATTATCCCTGTGACAGTGATTATCGCAGTCCGTGGATTCCCACTCGAATAGAGAAAACCCCAAATCAAATGAAAGAACTTAGCGCTGTTTCATTGCAAATCGCATGGGATCAACTAACGGGAACGCCCGACGCTGTGCTTGAAATTATCGTAACTAATGATCTGAAATTCAGCACAATCGCAAAGACGATAAATATAGATTCAGCTTCGAATCTCAATGATTCACTGATGATAATGATGAATTCTTCCTTTGCTTATTTTGGTATCAGATTCATCAAGAATTCGGTCACGGGCGGGAAGCTGAGTGTTTCTTTGGCTTATGGGTAGTCAGGCGTAACATGTTTGTTGGGGCGATGCCTGTGTGGTCGCCCGGCCGTAACACAATGTTTGCTGATTTGGATTCGTAAAATATCGCCGGGCGACCACACAGGCATCGCCCCTACGAATAATTTTTTTATATCTCACAACAGGAACACCATGCCTACTGAAAAAATCACTCTCGAGAAACTTGAAATAGACAGCATTCCTCCGGAGGTTGAAAACACTGAGTTTCTTTCGAATGTTTCTGAAGAAATCAAGTATGTATCTGAGTCAGGCAGTAATCCGACAAATCCCACACAATAATTAAGGTCAAAAATGAATACAGAGCTAATCGGACTGATCGCTGCGCTCGTGACAATGATTTTCACCATGCTGGCTTTCTATACTGCTTGCAGAAATGAGACGAGGAAGAATTCCGCATTGTTCCTGCAATCAAAATTGGAAGAGGAAAAACGATACGCCGCTGCGGAACAGAGAATTGCCCTGATGGAAGAGCGTTTCGCGTTTATTGAAGCGTCCATTTTGCGAAGACTTGACAAGACTGAGGCATATATAGATGAACTGCGCCGAAGCGGTTCTTCTGCTTATACCGGCAGGCCGGTCGGAAAGAGAGCTATAACATGATAAGACCATTGTCGTGTCTAAGAACCACCTCCCCCTTCGGGTACTCCTCCTAAAACAGGAGGAGAGTCGGAGAAGAGTCGGAGAAGAGTCGGAGAAGAGTTATATATACTTAATTGTTATTAAATAAATAATTCAAACAATTCCCCTCCTGTTTTAGGAGGGGTGCCCGAAGGGTGGGGTGGTTCTTCAGCACGTACCACATTAAATCTATAATAAATAAAACAGAAAGAAAAAAATGAAACGAGATAAAAGTTTGACTTCGGAACTGTTTCGGAATATCGGGAACGGGCATTTTGGCAATATGCTCGGGCTGATGCCTGATCCCGATCGAATAATGCAACGGTTCGGCAATGCCTCGGATGTGCTGAGGAAACTCAAGGACGATCCGCATGTGTGGAGCTGTATCCAATCGCGCAAAAGCGGTTCGCTGTCGTTGGAACATATAATTTTGCCCGAATCGGCAAGCGATTTTGTGACAGATGAAATTCGAAGAATTTTGAATAATATCGATCTCAGAAGATTGGAGAGTGACGTACTCGATGCTCCGCTTTTCGGCAGACAATTCCTTGAGATTATTTGGAGAAATGGCAGCAAAAATAAGCCTATGCTTGTGCCTGATCAAATTGTAGCTAAGCCGCAGGAATGGTTTGCTTTTGATCAATCCGGCAAGCTGAAATATAAGCGCAGCGGAATGAACGAAGCGCGAGATATTCCGCCGATGAAACTGATTTCCGTGCTGTATGAACCGACTTATCACAATCCCTACGGTAGCTCGCTTCTGTCAAAATGCTTTTGGCCGGTTCGATTCAAAAACGGGGGAATCCGCTTCTGGGTCAACTTTACGGAGAAATACGGAATGCCGATTCTGCTCGGTCAATACAGCCGGGGAGCTTCTAACGAGGAATCCGCCAAGCTCGCCGAGGAACTTGCCAATATGAGCGAAGACGCTGTTATCGTTGCGCCGTCTGATATTAAAATCGAAATGCGCGAGGCCGTCAGATCAACATCTGTTGAGATGTACCACGAACTGATAACATATTGCAATGCTGAAATATCCAAAGCCTTGTTGTCGCAAACTCTGACAACCGAGATCGGAACGGGCTCTTATGCCGCCTCACAAACTCACTACAAAATTCGACATGAAGTGATTGCGGCAGATGCCCGCTTGATTGAATCAGCGATTAACGAACTGATTCGCCACATTGTAGACCTGAATTTCGGCAAAGGCAAATACCCGAAGTTCAAACTGATTATCAATGAAGCCGACAATGCGGACCGCGCCGAAAGAGATGTGAAAATCGCCCAATCCGGCTGTGTGAAATTCACGAAAGATTATTGGATGCGAACTTATGGATTCAGGGAAGGGGATTTGGCTGAGTGAGAGGCAAAAACCAAAAATGTCCGACTCTCTCATGAGCGTCGGACATTTTGTTTGAAAAGCAACAGCTGTTAATGTCTGACCGTAAACTTCCGACTGAAAGTTCGCTTGTTACTGCTGATTCTTACAAAATAAACACCGTTCGGCAGGGGTGAAGTATTGATGTTCAATCCGTCGCCAAATTGCTGCTTATTATACACTGCCACCGTACTACCGGTCATATTTATGATCTCAATATCAACAGCCGCACCTAACATTTTTTCGCAAGTCAGTCTGATTGATTCGTCTGCCGGATTGGGAGTTATACTAAATGTCAAATGTCCGCTTCCCGTAAATTCATCCACACTGATCGGCTTCTTTTTGCCGATACCGAAGAGAATTGCAAGACTGTCCGGCTGAATCACTGCTGATTCACTTGTACTGCTGCTGAAAGCGATCTGCCCGGAATGATCTCCCTCGGCTGTCGGTGAGAAAGTGACTTCGTAAACGAATGATTCTTCCGGTTTTATTACAATCGGATGGGCAGGAGACATTTCCGGGAATTCAGCCGAAAATCCTGCTGATTCAGTCATTGACCATGAATAGACTTCCAAATCGTAATCTCCGATGTTCGTTACCTCACCGGTTTTATAAGCTGATTTGCCGATTAACAGAGAATCCGGAAACTCAATATCTGCAACTTTGATCAACGGACTGCCGGCAGAACCCTTGACAGAGGCTTTGAACCAATGCTTGTTTTCGCTGCCCGCACCGACTGAATCTACAAACGAGCAGCTTTCATTTGGTGAGAAGAACACATTAAACCTGACAGAATCACCCGGTTGTAGTTCAACCGGAATATTTTCTGTATATAGGGTCAGATATGGGTGGGAATTTTGAAAACTTAGTGAATCGAGCATAAAAGCGCCGAGTTCAGCAACATTGTGAACCATAAAATAAGCAACCCAAAATTTTCCTTCTTTAACTCGAACATGTCCAAAATCGTATTCTTTAGGAGTTATTTCCAATTTAATTGGATTATAATCATATACAATCGTAGTATCATTGCCGCATCGATCTATAAAGCTGATCACAGCTCTCGCATTCTCATCCTTGTCAATTACGTTCAAGTCCCAATCCAACTGCCGGGTATATCCCGGAATAAGTTTCTTATGAGTCAATTCGCAATTGAAGCTTTCTTTGCTGTTCATGTATATTATCGCCAGATTTGAGCGTTCATCAGCCACAGCCGGTAGATCGGTTACCTTGCCGTCAACAACACCGTCAGCAATAGTCATCGTTACGAGCGGAGCCATAGTATCATTCTTCGTCAAATCAATCATGCCGCTTGCTGCAGGATAGGCACAGACATTCTGCCCTTCGATGCCGAGCATATAAACAGCAAAGTTGCTGTTTGCTCTGATTTTATAAGCACCGTTTCCGGGTAAAGGAACGCTGCTGCAATAGTATTTTTTGTTATTTGTTAAGGACAGAAATTCTTGTCCCGGTCCGGTGCTCTTAACGTTTAATTGCGACCATTCAATCTCATCGTTAACAAGTTCTCCCAATTCAAAATCATTCGAGATTAGACTGTTCGTCGATTCATAGACAATATTGATGATATTTGAAGCAAAGCCGCCGCTGCCCGTACCCGGAGTAGTTATATTTACACTTTTTGAGTATTGGGCCACCGGAATCAAAGTGACTTGAGCCGGTTCACTGTATTGACCGTCATCGCTTCTGCTTGTATTATATTGGGTAACACTGATCGGCTTGTCACCCGAAAAAGATACAGGTCGGTTTGTCTGAGCCGCTCGGAAATCCAACCAGCCTTCGCCTCCGATGCCGCCGGCTTTTTTGACAAGTCCCATGCTCAAGCCGTCGCGATAAATTTGTGTATCGTCCTCTTTAGCGAAGACTCTGATTATTGAAGCTTTTTCTCTGCCGGGGAAAGTTGACATGTGGTAGTGTTTTCCCCAAATATTAGTCGGTAGTTGCATTTCAATCAAATAATCGCAACCGCCGCTGACTTCATCGGGTATATAAGCGCATTTGCTCCCGGATAATACTGCTATGGGAGAAGAAGAAGTAATTTTACTTCCTGTCAATTCTGAGTTTAAACCTATACCGCCTATTACAACAACGTCACCTGCTCCTAAGGTAAATTTCTTTGTGTCACCGGGTTTCATCCCGCCCGGAGTTTCAGTATAATCATTACCTCCGAGAGTAAAATTAACATTTGTTTTAGGCTGTGTTCCGATTATTGTGAGATAACTCGAAAAGTATCTGCCGTATGATCCGCCCCATTTATCTCTGTAGGAAGCAATTATGTATTCTTTGCCCAGTGAATGAACCGGAGAAATCAAACATCCGTCAGTATTGCGCGGGTAATATGCTACCGCATAAAGCACAATAGGATCATCGGATTTGACAAGAATTCCGCCGTCTTGATAGATTTCATCTTCTACCAAAGGCGGCTTATTCATTGCGCTCGAATAAACAAATCCCATGGCAGGCGATAATTCCTGCTCAACAACCTTGTTCGGAATTGTTTTGAAAGTCTTAATATAGCCTTTGCCGGGAACTTCCACCGTTACGCGAGTTTCGAATTCAGATGTCATAAACAGCTTTATCGAGCCGGTGTAGCCCCAACCATAGATTGGGAATAAAGCAAAGCGGAATTCAGTCCCGGAGTTGTTGCTGCCGAGCAATCCGGGTAATTTGCCTATAGTATCGTCTGCTTTTGAAGCGGCGGAGAAAAAAACAAAAAAGCTAATTATTATTAAAAATCGTGATAACAATCCCATAATTCTGTCTCCCAAAAATATATCTTATTCTTTTTTATTCCATATCCTATACCATAT
>JAQIDA010000337.1 GCA_027858275.1 Candidatus Kapaibacterium sp.
GCCAATTTTTCTATTTTAATGAGGAAAATTGAAATCAAATTGAGAAGAATATAAATCATAAATATATTTTCAGGATAAGACAATGTTTAGAGTATTAACAATCGCTCTTGTGATTGTATTCACAGTTTTGAATACAGCTGCTGCTGAGGAGAATTTTAACTACACCGACAAAGCAAATGAATTTGTTCAATTGATGAATTCCGGTCAATATGAATCGGCAGCTGACAAATTTGCTGCTGCGACCAAAGCCGCGTTGCCGGCAGAAAAATTAGGCGAGGTCTGGGTGTCTATATCTGATCAGATGGGTAAGTTTAATATAGTTATTTCTGATACATATATCGAGAGCGGGGAATATAAGACAATTATTCTTACATGTTCTTTTGGGGACAACTATCTTGATATTAAAATTACTTTTGATGCGGATAATATGATTGCGGGTTTGTACTTTTCTCCAAATTCAAGTTTTACAAATTACTCTCTTCCGGGGTACGCTGATATTACGAAGTATGAAGAAGAAGAGATAGTTTTCGGTAAAGACCCATGGGAACTTCCCGGCACCTTGACAATTCCTTACAGTGAGGACGATGAAACGTTTCCTGTAGTTATTCTTGTTCACGGATCCGGTCCTAATGATCGTGACGAAACCGTCGGGCCAAACAAACCGTTCAAAGATTTGGCACTGGGACTGGCATCGCAAGGTGTTGCCGTGTTCAGATACGACAAACGCACAAAAGTTCACGGTATGAAAATATATAAGAATAATAATGACTTCACTTTGGCTGAAGAAACGATAGATGATGCCGTCGAAGCAGTGAAACTGATGAAAAACCATCCGTCTATAGATTCGGATAACATATTTGTTCTCGGACACAGTCTCGGAGGTATGGCAATACCTCGTATCGGAGCCGCAACGCAAAATGATACTCGAGGTTTGATAATCATGGCCGGAAGCGCGAGAAGATATAAAGACATTTATAGAGAGCAGCTTGAATATTTGTTTAATGCCGACGGCACGGTTAGCCATGAAGAAACCGCAAAAATGAAAGAAGTTGAAGAGCAAATTAAAAACATGTACAACAAGGATTTGCCTGTTGAAAAAATGTTGATGAATACTGCTGCTTCGTACTGGGAATATCTCAAAGATTACAATCCGTCGAAAGAAGCAAAAAATCTAAAACAAAGCATTCTTGTTATACAAGGAAAAAGAGATTATCAAGTCACAGCGGCAGATTACAAATTGTGGCTAAAAGAACTTTCCGGCAAAAAGACTGTCAGCTTTAAATTATATGAAAAGCTCAATCATCTATTTCTTGAGGGTGAAGGAGCATCATTCCCAAAAGAATATTATAAAGCTTCTAATATACCGGAATATGTTATCAAAGACATTGCTGATTGGGTAAAAGGAAGATAATCAAGCTCTCGGATGGAAGGTTTTGTGAACTTCTTTGATATATTCGCGATCCAGATGCGTGTATATCTGTGTAGTTGATATATCTGAATGTCCGAGCATTTCTTGAACTGCTCGCAAATCAGCACCGCCCTCCAGCAAATGTGTGGCGAAGGAATGACGAAGCATGTGCGGATGAACATGCACGGGCAACTCGGCCGATCTTGATGATTTATCCGTCAATTTCCATATAAACATTCTTGACAGTCCCGCGCCTCTGCGGTTCAGGAATAATATATCTTTAGAACGATCATTAGCGTGCAAATGCCGAATTCTGAGTTGGTATTCATGAATACTTTCTATTGCTGATTTACCTATTGGTACAAATCTCTCTTTTGAGCCTTTGCCGAGTACTCTGATTATTTCGTGTTCGATCATCAAGTCTCTTTGTCTGAGCGAGCAAAGTTCAGAAACACGCAAACCGCATGCGTACATCACTTCTAAAATTGCTCTGTCTCTCAGACCTGCCGGTTTGGATGTATCCTGTTGATCAATCATCTTTAAAACTTGATCGATAGTCAGAACATCAGGCAGGTTCTTTTCTTTCCGGGGCATATCAATAGTTTCTGAAGGGTCTGAATCGCAAACGGAATATGTATACAAATATACATGAAGCCCGCGAATTGCCGATAAACTACGAGCTCGTGTGGCGGAACTCAATCCCAATTCTGACAAGAGATATAGAAAATTACTAATATCTTCAGATTTTACATTTTTGAAGTCTGACACATTCCGGCTTGCCAAAAATTCAGAGTACTGTCTAAGATCATGTGTATATGACAAAGTCGTATTATCCGACAGCCCCTTTTCCATACTGACGTATTGTATGAATTGCTTCACTTTTGCTTGCAAAGCCGAGGCAGTTTGTTGATTGTTTTTCATTTGATCTTGTCGTCGAGGAACAAGGGAGCTTGCTCCCTTGTTGATATCTTATTTGTTGTTCTTGTTGCTTTTAGGGATCTCTTTATATTCAACACGTTTATGGGATACTCCCGCCATATTGGCAATACATGTATCCTTAATGATTTTCAAATCTTCCATCGTAATTTTGCACTCGTCAAACTGACCGTCGGTGATTCGGTCCTGAATATTTTGGCTGATTACTTTTTCGAATTTATCTTTATCATCTGCCAAAAGAC
>JAQIDA010000339.1 GCA_027858275.1 Candidatus Kapaibacterium sp.
GAAAAACCTTCCGGCATGCACATGCTCTTGATCGGCGATATTCTTTAAAAGCTCAATCGCGAGTTTGTTGTCTGTTGACTCGGCAAGCTGTATGTACAACTGAGTAGCTTCATACTCTGAAGCTACCATAAAACGTATTGCTCTGACAAGCTCCGCATCTGTTAGCTTTTTGTCTTTTGCTAAGCCGGAAAAGGGTGATCCAAATGTCGGCATATTTATTCTCCTTTAATTTTGTTCAGGCTTCCGCCCATAAATACTCTATCGTTGAAGACTACTGATATAATACTTTGCATTCTTAAGTTTAGTGAATGATTTAATTATTCATCGCCTTTTGTGATATTCAATTAGATTTTTCGTCCTTTAATCAGCCTGATCAAAACAGAAATTATGGCTATAACCAACAGGATATGGATGAATCCGTTCATAGTATATGAAGTTACTATTCCGAGCAACCATAATATAATCAGGGCGCCGGCTATCAAATATAACATTGGATTATTCTTTCATTGTATATTATTTGTTTAACTTATTTGTTGTGCCATGATTTTGACCGCATTTATCAGGCAACATTCTCAGTCACCGAGCTCCCGGTAATAATAACATATTGTTATATTCCTTGGATTTCCACCCCACGATTGAGTCCGGAGTCACTTTCGAGAATGTCGCTTAATAATAGCGATAACACCGCACTTTAACAGGTCTTGAACGACGGCGCAAGTATCGCGGTTGTTGATTGTAATGAGAGTTTATTTTTGGCTTGCGGGTTCTGATCCGCTTTAAGCCATTCTCATTTGCAGTTATTATCGTAAAAACAAGGCTACGAGAAAAATCATTGAAATCATCGAGCCTTGTTTATAGTAATATCGTGTTAATAACACGTTTCAACTATTTTTTAATAGCTTTGATTGCTGATTTGATTAAGTTGTCGATAACATTTTTGTTGCTGCTGTCCATTGGGTCAGCCACTGATTCGCCGCTGCAGAACAAGTCAAGCGGGTCTACGTGAAGGAAAATGTTCGATTCTGTATCTTCTGTACATTCTAAAGCCGGTTCAAATTTCAACGAAAGATTAGCTGTCGGATCGCCATAGTAAGTGAATTCAACAGAATCTCCGCCTTTGAATGAAGTACCTTCAATGACAACCGTATATCTTTCCTCGGTCGCAAAGCCTTTGAACATATCATCGTTAGCGTATTGAGCTGTTTCGTTAGGACCGAAACGATGGATTTCAAATTTGATTTTTTCATAATTTCCCGGCGCAATTTGTCCGCTGACCATATTGAAACCGGCACCGCTTTCGTCACCGACAAAGACGAAAGGACCCGCTTTGAAGTCCTCATTCTTTTCTTCATCCGCTTCCTTTGTCTGATGGAATTTGATTCTTGACAATAGAATTCTTACAGCTGAGACATGAACTGAATCAACTTCAGATTTTTGTATAAATGCCTCTTTGCTTTCTTTAAGAGAAATTTGAATTCCGTCTGAATTCATTTCTGTTGTGATATTAACAGTAGCGAGATTTTCAGGCTCGGAAGCGTCCGAACAACTCGAAAAAAGGACTACAGTCGACAACATTAGCAATGATGCAGTAAATTTCATTATGTTATTTTTGATAAACAGCATAATATTTCTCCTAATAATTTTCAAATATTTAATTAATATAATTCTATAGCGATCTTTTAATCGCTTCCTTGAATATTTCTCAATATCAATGAAGACAGATTTTTTTTACGGATAGAATCTTATACCAATCGCAGCGTCCATGTTTACACCGTAATTTGGAGATATTCCCATCATTGGACCCAGTTCAAAAAATATTTCAAGTGGAGTGTTTCGCGGAATAAAATTTATACCAAATATTCCTCTCGCTCCAAAGCCTAACTCGTCATCTTCCCAATAATAGAATTTGTGTTTATCCTCTTTATACCATAATCCTTGGCCGTTCCCGATCCCAACTGCCAGCCCAAGACCCGCATACATTTTAACCGCTCTTGAATTGAAAGCGTCAAAGTGCCATAGATAATCCCCGCCGATTCTAATGTTACCGAAATACGATGAACCTATATAAAAATCAAAGGCGTTTTCATTATTTGTCCAATACTTTATAGTTCCGCCTGATGGATCTCCCAAAATCAATCCAAATCCAAAATCCTTACCCTTTGGCCCTTTGGCCGAGCCTGCAGAGACGCAAAGGAAAATGAACACTAATGCTAATAAAGCCGTTTTGAAATATCTCATGCTTCTACCTAATCGTAATTTGTAATATGTTGTTTAAACTTTTGTGATTGTAATATCAGAAAGTTGTTATGTTCTGATATTATAATCTTTTGAATTGTTGCCAAAACAAAAGCAAAGATGAATGTGTGAAAAAATTTATTTAACTATTATTCATGTGTTTTTGCTTATTAGTTGCAACGGACAGCTTCAGCTGTCTGCAAACGTCATAATATTTATGGTTTGCTCATTGCTAAAGCACTGAGATGCTATAGCTTATGTTTTCTTCATGAATAAAGTCGGTTAACCTATCTTTACTTGTTTGATTTTTTTTATGTCAAAGTTTAAATCATCACCTCTTCCGCTACGAAGAGGTGGTTTATTGATTTGTCTTTTATTGAAACGACTCAGATAATCTGAATATTAGATCTGATTTTTATTTGCAAGTCTCAATAACTTTTATAGTTATTCTTCTGTTTTGTTTTCTGAGTGCTTCAAGATCCTTCTTACTCATTTTCTTGAGAGCTCTGCCTGTCGGTTCTTTAATTTTTTGGTCTGACGATCCATAACCGATTGTGCCTGTAATTTTCTCGGCGCCTACACCTTGTAGTATCAACCATTGTTTTACTCGAGCGGCTCTTGATTCAGAAAGAGTTTGATTTCTTTTCGAGTCGCCTTCAGCTGAAGCGTGTCCTTCGATCAATACTCTAAGTGGATCACACTGCTTAACATAAGCCAACATTTTTGCAAGGCTCATTGCAGTACCGGGCATATCGAAATTAAAATTATCTGTATTTACGACAAACAAAATGTCATTGAAGTCCGTTTTTGTTCCAACTTTAGGAGGAGAAGGACATCCGTTCTTTCCTTTTTCGTTGCTTTTGTCGCCTGCAATAAGCGGACAATCATCGTCGCCGTCTATTACTTTATCGCCGTCAGTGTCAGGATTTAGCGGATCGCTGTGTACTTTGTTGACTTCTGTTCCATCGTCCAATTTGTCAATATCCGTATCGGTCCGGATAGGAGAAGTTTTGTATTTCAGTACTTCTTCGCCGTCGTTGAGCACATCGCCGTCAGTATCAAGATTCGCAGGATCGGTTTTGTATTTCAAGACTTCATCTCCGTCTTTAAGACCGTCATTATCAGAATCCGGATTGATCGGGTCAGTTTTATATTTGTTGACTTCATCGCCATCCTTCAACCCGTCAACATCAGAGTCATCGGACAATGGATTGGTCTTGTATCTTCTGACTTCGTCGCCGTCGTTCAGACCGTCATTATCAGAATCGGTTTTTAGTGGATCTGTTGAGTATTTATTGACTTCATCGCCGTCATTTAGACCGTCTTCGTCTGTATCGGGTTTTATCGGGTCAGTCTTATATTGATTAACTTCTAATCCATCGAGCAGCCCGTCATTGTCGGAGTCCGCAATTATTGGGTTAGTTTTATGTGTTTTTACTTCCGCACCGTCTTCAAGTCCGTCAGTATCTGAATCTTTTGATTTCATATTTGTGTTATATTTTAAGAACTCATCACCATCATTTAAACCGTCTTCGTCAGTATCGGAATTTTTCGGATCGGTAGAATGGACATTGACTTCTTCTCCGTCCAACAGTCCGTCATTGTCAGTATCCGCTTTTAACATATCTGTTTTACGAACCAATTCCTGCCCGTCGTTCAAACCATCACCATCAGAATCAGGATTCAAAGGATTAGATTTATGTTTCATCAATTCGTCGAAATCGTTCAAACCGTCTTTGTCGGTATCCACAAGCAAAGGGTTGGTATGATATCTGTCTACTTCTTCTCCGTCTAACAAACCTTCACCGTCAGTATCCGGATTTCTCGGATCAGTGCCGAGAGCTCTTTCCCTGTCATTTGTCAAACCATCTTTGTCCAGATCGGCATCCCCGATTATGTAATAGGAAAATCCCATTCCAAAGGTCAAGAATGCGTCATTATCTGAGCCTGCGGAAGCGTAATCGTCAAGATAATCTGTATCAACAAATCTATATGTACCTCTGGCATTTAAAACAATGTTGTCACTCAAATAAACTTCAAAGCCAATTCCGACCGGTATTGCCAATATATTTTTTTCGTATATTTGATTAGCGTTATTTGGCAGAGGACCGTCAAAACCGCTATCACCGGAACTAGATTCCCAATTTAATAAACCTGCACCTGTGAAAATATACGGGACAAATTTTTCATGAGGAAATAAGTTGTATGTTACATATAATTCATAAGTACTCAGCCGAACTGAGTTCTTATCATTTATTCGAATATTTGAATTGGGATACATATTACCAATTTCCGCATCTACACCGAAATAGTCCGGATATTTGTCCAAAGTGCCTTGGCTCACTTTGTACCTTGACTGAGCTAAACCCGCAACAGCCATAAATGAAACTTGTGGGATCAGATTATATCTGAAAAACAAATCCCCGCCAAGCCAGAATTGGTTATCTGTAAATTCGCCCCAATACTTAACACCTCCGGCATTAAACCCGAAAGACATTCTGCCGCCTTCAGACTGTGAATATGCCGTATTGCCGGAAATAAGAAGAACAAGTATCATTACAATGATAATCTTCAAATTGTTTAAATTTCTCATAATCTCTCCATTAAAATAAATTTTTCTGTTTTAACATCG
This sequence comes from Candidatus Kapaibacterium sp., assembly GCA_027858275.1. GTDB lineage: Bacteria > Bacteroidota > Ignavibacteria > Kapaibacteriales > UBA2268 > JAQIDA01. Next base: position 4,868 of record JAQIDA010000339.1, read on the forward strand.
TTTTGTAGTGCGAGTTTGGAAACTCGATGATTTCAATTATTGTTCATAACCGCTTTTAATGATTGTAAGAATCATTTTGAAACGTTCGTTTGCTTTGACTATATTGGAAGTATGCGCCGGTATTATTATTGATTGTCCTGTTTCTAATAAATTTGATGTTCCGTTGATTACTATTTCAGCTCTGCCGTCAATTATTTGGACGAAAGCGTCAAACGGAATAATTTTCTCGACCAATGCCTCGCCAATGTCAAAAGACATGACGCTGACATTTCCGGTCGTTTTATTAATTATTGTTTTACTTACAACCGAATGCGGCTCATATTCAATGATTTCTACCATAATAACTGCTTTCGATTTTTCGATATCTAAGTTGTTCATTATTGCGACCTCTAAACCTTATCTACATAGTACTTATGTAGTAAATTGAAATAAATCCTTATTCTTCATTAGTATATTCGAGTTGCAATCTCAAATCTGTGTTACAAGTCGCCGATTATTAGACATCGGAAACTATTATTTAACATAGATCATTTGCTTGGTCAATAATGATGAACCAACTTTTAAAGTGTAATAATATATACCGGTAGCCATTGATTGATAATCTCCTTCAGCGTGGAACGATACTGTGTGTAAACCTGCGGACCTAAATCCGTTCACAAGAGACACAACTTCATTTCCGAGTATATCAGTTACCGTTAGTGAAACAAAACCCGAAATGTCAATATTGTATTGAATCATTGTTAATGAACTGAACGGGTTTGGATAGTTTTTCAACAATTCTAAATTCTCGTTCGCCGCAGTTTCGACAGATGAACCCTTAACTCCTTCGCCATCGACCAAAACTGAATCTCTCTTACCGGGATCATTATGATTAAAATATATAACTCCGCTTTGTAATCCAAGATTTACAGGCGAGAAAGTTATATAGAATTTCCATGACGTACCTGCCGGGATAAGCAATTCTGTCGGCGTTATGGTGAATAACGGGTTTGAACTTGTAACAGTGCTAATTTCCAGAGTAGCTGTTCCGGTATTGCTGACAACTACAGAATCAAGCTTGCTTAATCCATTATCAACTTTTCCAAAATGCAGAATCCGAGAACTTACTGAAAATACGGGATCTAGATCACTGATGCCTGTACCGATGACCTGAATAGAATCTATCTTGTCCGGATCATTATGATTGAAATATATATATCCGTTATGTGTTCCGCTAATTAAAGGCGAGAAGGTTACTTTGAATTTCAATGACTTTTCCGGAGCGATAAGCGTTTCAATCGGCGTTACGGTAAATAATGCATTTGAACTTGTAACACTGCTAATATCCAGATCAGCTGTTCCTATATTGCTGACAATTACAGAATCAAGCTTGCTAGTTCCAATATTGACTTTCCCAAAATCAAGTATCTGAGAATTTGCTGAAAATTCGGGACCAACTTCACTGACACCTGTACCGTCGACCCAAATTGAATCTCTCTTGCCGGGATCATTATGATTAAAATATATATACCCGCTTTGCAATCCACTATTTAGAGGCGAGAAGGTTACATAGAATTTCAATGACTCTCCGGGAGCGATTTCCGAATCTGTCGGCATTACGGTAAATAATGAATTTGAACTTGTAACACTGCTGATAACTAAATCCGCGGTTCCGGTATTAGTTACCGTAACTGAGTCTTTTTTAATGTTGTCGTTAATTACATCTCCAAACCTTATCTGTGTCGAATCTGCAGAAAATATCGGGGAAGTCGGAACAATCAATACAGGCTTTGTTCCCGTAACACCGTCATTCATCGTAACCGCGGCACTAAAAGCTAATGCTCTGCCTTCAATTGTCGCACCGACATCCAGTGAAACTGATTGATCTGCCAGAATAGTACCTTTGAAGGTCGAGTAAGTACCGAGAGTAGCGGAAGAACCAACCTGCCAAAAGACATTTGCCGCTTGCGCGCCGCCGGCGAGTATAACACTGATACCGTCACCCAATACCAGATCGGAAGCTATCTGGAAAATCCATACATCATTCGGTCCGCCTGTAAGCGTTACGTCTGATCCGGTGATCATGCAAGTTGAGGTAAATTTATAAAGACCCGGAACAAGATTTAATGTTCCGATATTCCCGCCGTTAGGATTTAAAAAAGTACCTGTCGGAACAGGTGTTCGTCCTGCGGCATCATTATAAGCAATAGTCAAATCGCTTTTTGCAGTTTGCAACAGGATTGCGTCAATCAGCGAACCTGCCGGTCCGGATGCATCAACAACATATAAAGACCCTGTTACATTTGTTGCGTCAATTCCCGTCACATAACTTCCTGCCGAGGGACTTAATCCGACATCACCATCTATCATAGTGTTCGTTGTACCTGTTACAGTAGCACCTGCCAAAGCAACAAAACTTTCAGTAGACCTAAGATCCAGGACATAGGTTGGTATCGACATGGCTGTATTTCCGGCCATTAATGCTATTCCAATCATGATCAAAATTAGTCTACAGCTACGAAATTTTGTACAAATTATGTTTGTATTATTCTTTATCATAATACTACCTTTATATTAATTATTATATAGTTTTCATTATGAAAACCAAGTTCATTCTAATTATTAAAATATTAATAATCAGTTTTTATATCATAACAAAGATAATAACTTTGTAATCTCAAATGTTATATAATTAATAGAAATTTTTATATAATTCACATATTTAAAATCACTACTGTCCGGGATAAAAAAAATACGGCTTGATAACCGTATGAATTTATTATAATTATGTTACTAAACCGTATGTATAATAA
>JAQIDA010000345.1 GCA_027858275.1 Candidatus Kapaibacterium sp.
ATATGTTTCATATTAAGGGAAAGATTAATTATATTTATAAAATATAGCAAGGGGTTTTCTGCTATTATTGCTAAAATCGCCGTTTTGTTAAGAATTTTTTGATAATATGATCGCAAACATGAAAAATAAACACACTATTTATATAATTTCCAATTTAACAAGGATTGTACTATGAAACATCTCATTCGAATGATGTTGCTTGTTTTATGCTTTGGATGGCTTAGCGTCTCAGATGCCGAAGCCGCTGATAAGTATAAGTATAAAATGAAGACAATCGGGCAACATAACGATGAAGTTCTCGGCGTTTTCGTCAATGAAGCCGACAGCAAAGTCGCAACATGTAGTCTCGATGAGACCATTAAAATTTGGGATTTGAAGAATTTCAAAGAATTACACACACTTACGGGTCACTTCGGCCAGGTAAACAACATATCATTTTCCGGAAATGACAAGCTGCTCGCCAGCGCATCCGGTGATATGACAGTCCGCATCTGGGATGTGGAGACAGGACAGCAGAAAAAGGTTCTCAAGGGTCACACAGATCAGGTTATCGGCGTATATTTCAGCCAAGATGACAGCAGCACTTTTGTCGCAAGTACAAGTTTTGATAAGACAGTGAAACTCTGGGACGTTCGTCTCGGAACTGAGATTAAAACGCTTCGCGGTCACACTGAACCGACTAACAACGTGGCATACAGCTACAACGGTCAGCTAATCGCTTCTTGCAGTGATGACAAAACAATTATGCTTTGGTCAACTGATATGGAAACTAAAGAGCCGTTAGCGACTATACTCGGTCATAAGGCTCCGGTTTTATCAGTTCTGTTCAGCTTCGACGATAAACTGATGGCTTCATGCGATCAATCCGGCATTATTAAAGTTTGGAAAATGCCTTCAGGTCAGTTGTTGCAAACTATACAAGCGCACAATGATTTGATCCAAGACGTATCTTTCGCGGGTGACAACAAACGCCTGGTAAGCGCAAGCTTGGACAGCACGGTTAAGCTCTGGGACGCGACTACAGGCGAAAATTTGATGACGTTTAAAACGGGAGTAGAAGTATGGTCGGTCGATCTGGTATCAAGTGCAGATATTATCATCCTCGGTTGTGCGGACAATACTGTCAGAGTACTGACCAACCAAAATGTCAAATCAAAAGGCAAGAAAAAGAAAAAATCCAAGAAAAGGAGGAGAAAATAATGAAGAAATTAATGATCCTCACAGTAATAATCGGAATGTTCTTATTAGCAATTCCGGCACAGGCACAGATGAAAACAGTTGTCTCATTGACCGGAAGTGTTTTTGATTCCGAAACTCGCCAACCCGTCAAAGTTCGTATGGAAGCATACAACGAAAAAGGCAAAAGAAAAGCTGTTGCCGGCTCGAATGCAAAATCCGGCAATTATTTTTTGACAGGTCTCAGACCCGGTCTCACTTACACTATCAGATTCGTCTGCAAAGCTTATTTTTCATACGAAGATGAAATTACTATTCCTAAGACAGATAAATACGCTGAATACTCTAAGGATTATTTGCTGACGCCAAAGAAACAAGGATTGAAAATACCATTGGCTGTTTCTCCTTTTGAGCTTCACAAATCAAAACTTCGCGCGGGAGCAGATTTCTTTTTGTCATATATTCTGAAAACTCTGACTAAGAACCCAAGAGTCAAATTTGAGATTGTATCTTTCCCCGATGATATGGAAGATATGGTTGCTAACAAGAAATTGACTGTAACCAGAAGCAAAGCTCTTATGGAATACTTTGCGGCAAACTCAATCGACGCTTCAAGAATGACTTCCAAAGGCATTGCGATGATCGATCCGGACAATCCTCTGCCGTCCGAAAAACGAGCTAAAGGCAAACGTTATATAGGACGCACATATATTGTGATTAAAGAAATATAATTGTACTTCTGATATTAGCTCAGTTAACAAAAAAACGGGATCGAATTTAGTTTCGATCTCGTTTTTTTATGATATAACTTATGCCGGACGATCACACAGGGATCGTCTCTACAATGCAGTAAAACAAAAGATTCAAGCCTTTAAATGCCGGCTTCTTCATAGATTTCTTTAGGTGATTTGCCGGAACCACCGCTGTTGATATAAGACTCCAGTGCATCGGCTTTGCTTTTTTCCAGATGCCATTTTGAAAGAAGGCTCACTTTAGCGATAAGCAACTTTTCTTCGATTGGTTTACTCAAGAAATCATCAGAACCGGCTTCGATAGATTTTATTTGATTAGCGACATCATTCAATGCAGTAACTATCACAACGGGAATATGCTCTGTCGCGGCATTCCCCTTCAATTTCTTAACAGTTTCATATCCGTCCATACGAGGCATCATAACGTCAAGGACTATCGCGTCCGGATATCTTTCTTTCACTTTTTCGAGACAGTCAATCCCGTCATAAGCTTCTGTTGCTTCAAGACCGGTGGCTTCAAGATATCTACGCAGCAATTTGGTAGTAATCCTGTTATCATCAACAACCATGATGAAAGGTTTTCTCATAAAACAATTCTCTCTGTTAATTTAAAGCATGTATTCTTATTCAAGTATAAATTCCGGACTCAACTCAGACTGCCAAAATTCATACAATTCTCTGTTTCTGAGATAGTTGCGAGAAAATATTATGCCAATTTTCTTCATAAACTATTGATTTTTATAAAAAAGGAATCATACGTGTATAATATAACATGTTTTAGGCGATTAATCTATTTATTTATCATAAATATTCTTTTGTTGGAAATTAAATTTCTATTCCATAAGTTAGAGCTAACATTTTTGGCGTAGTTGAATATTCAACTCAAGGGAAGCATGTGAAAGTCATGCACGGTTGCGCCGCTGTAACGGAAGACAATTTTTCTCATGTTCCTGTTTTGTACAGGACGGTCACTGACAGCCTCGGCTGTCGGGAAGGCAAGGGAAAAGGAGATTGACGCCGAAGTCAGAATACCGGTCAAAAATGCTCAATGATTATGCTTATGTGTAGACATTCGCGCGAACGAATGCTTTGAGGGATTGCCCCGACCGAGGGCCTCGTCTGAGGATCGAAAGGATGATATTCAATCATCGTCGAATCAAACCGGTCAGTGATTTCCCTTCTTAGTAAATGAAAATTAGAAAAGCACTTTATGGGTGTGTTATTTATTAAAATTTTGAGGTGAATCATGTTCGGTTCAAACCGTTTTTTTCAATTAATCTTGCTTTCCGCTGTTTTGATTTCTTTCTCCGCTTGTGAGGACAGCAGCTCTACATCTCCTGCTGATGTTAGACAATCAGAGTTTGTATTCTCTCATAACATTGAAGTCGGAGCGCAGCCGAGTTCTGTATTCTATGATAATGTTCGTAATGTGTTTCATGTTTTTTGCCTCGGAATTGACAACAATTTCAATAGGGTATTCGAAGCTGACAGCGGCGATGTAAAAGGTTCTTGGTGGATAATAACAGACGGAACAAATCCTGTGAAAGCACGAGACTTTGACGAATTCCCGGCTTTTCCAAGTCGCCCTGCGTTTTTGCCTGAAGACAATATCGTATATATAAATCACGGCACAAAAATCATTTCTTATGATTTGACTAATTACGAAGTTGTAGACAACCATCTGACGGACATTGCTGCAAGGGGTATTTCAGGTACAGAATCATTGCTGTTTGTAAGCAAACTCAATGAATACGGCACTCCGGGATCAGTTTTGGTTTATAATACTCATTCGAAACAAACATTGCAAACTATTGAAGCGGGAATCAGTGTTCAACAGAACCTATACTTCCCTACTGCTGATAACGGGATCGGTCTCGCTGTCTTAAACGAAGGGAATTGGGGTGCTGAAGATTCTAAATTGATGCTCGGTACTGTGCCGATCACAGGAGCTCCTGAATTCACAATTTTTAATGTGGGAGGCATGGGTAATCATATCGCAAAACATGAAGACAAAATTGCCCTAACAGCCACCGGATCGCACGAAATCTATATTGTTGATATAACAAATATGTCAGTAAGTGACGCCATCAGTGTTGAAACCGGAGGATATGACGGTCCGAGAGAATCTTGTTTTGCCAATGATTCATTTCTCTTCGTCACAACTTATGCAGGCGATTTGAGAAAAATCAATATCAACAACTCTAAAGTTGAAAAGACACTGCCGCTCAGCGGAAAAGGTGAGGGTCTGTGCATTCATGACAAATATATGCTTGTGGCCAATTCCTTAAATGCTTCATATCAAGCAATCAATACTATTACGGTATTTGAGCTGAAAGCTGTTGCGGAGTAAAATTTATGTTGCGTTGGGGAGATCCCCGAATGGTCGGCAGGCGTGATTTGACGGAAAGGTTTTGTCAAAATAATTGATTTCAAAAATGTACGAAAACAAGTCAGTAAATCTGAATTTTATACATTGTGTTAGGCCGGGCGACCACACAGGGATCGCCCTTACATTATTTGGTTTGATATTTTTTGTATTCATTTTCATCTTCATCAATATTATACCCACAAATGCTCAAGCTGTTGCAGAGGCGGATTCCACTGTAAAAAGATTCCCTCCGGTTCGTGTAACAGCTGATCGGATCATTTCAAATTCTGCCGTAGATTATTCTCCCTATTCGATTATCAGCAAAGAACAATTTGAAGAATCTTCTTCGTTGCAAATCTCGGACGTTTTGGAAAATGTTCCGGGAGTATTTATTAAGAATTACGGCGGAGCAGGCGGGATGAAGACCATTTCAATGCGAGGCACTTCAGCGCAACAGACTATTGTAATGATTGACGGGATGCGGATTAATTCTAATCAAAACGGGATTGTCGATTTAAGCACTCTTCCTATGTCATTTATTGATGATATAGAAGTTGTCCGAGGCGGGAACGCAGCATTTTTCGGGGGCAATTCTGTGGGAGGCGCTGTGAATATCAGAACTAATATTGATAAACAATCAGCTAAAATTAACGCTTCTGCAAAATATGGTTCTTACGGCGAAACCGGTATTGATGTTTTCGCTTCGAAGCCGTTTGAGAATTTCTCGGCAGCAATAAGTTGTGATTATATTTCTTCGGACGGGAAATATGAATTTGAAAGAGCTGACGCCGGTACGATTGGGTCGTTTGCAAGAATAAACGCGGACTTTTCCAACTTCTCACTTTCTGCTTTTGTCGATACCGAGGTTGATGAATGGATCTACAAAGCAAGAGTTATATCAAGTATGAGCGAAAGAGGAATCCCCGGTGCGGTTACTGAGGGAAATATCGAGAATTCCGAGTCTCGGCTTGATGAGAAAGATTTGATTTTGTTGGTTTCCGGAATGAAAGTTTTTGATTCGGGTAATTCTCTTCATATAGGTATTC
>JAQIDA010000356.1 GCA_027858275.1 Candidatus Kapaibacterium sp.
CAAAAAAGAATTGGCGTACAAACTCATTCAAGAATTCAACGAGGAATTCACTCGACGCAACGGTTCAATTGATTGCAGCTCTCTGCTCAACTGCAAGCTCAACACCGACGAAGGTCAGAAGTACATAGAAGAACATAATCTCTTCGAAGTTGTATGTGAAAAATGTATCAGGGAATCGGTGAAGATTGTGGCTGTTGTTGGGAAGTGAGTATGCTTTCTTAGCAATGATTCATTATCATATCCAAAACAAAAGGCGGAAGAAAACTCCCGCCTTAAAATTCAGCCAAAAACTATCGACCAAATGAATAATATCTCCTACGATATAATCAAATTTATGTTTGCTGTTTGGACTCATCTGAATATTTAATTCAAAACCCGGTCCTGAATAATCGCCTCCATTGAGTTCAATTGAATATTTCCTAAGTTCCGGCCACATGTCAGTCTCAGCCAACAATTACCTTTTGATCACTTTGTTATTAACTTTTTTCTCAAAGTGAGAATGGAGGGGAAATATCATAAGTGCAAGGCAACCGTTGAAAATCAGTTTGACCAGCGGTTCACCATCTGAATAGAGATCAATATAGGGATCAAGCAGGACAAGAATGAACTCGAACAGCAAGAGAAGGGCTAAGAAGATTATCCCGATGGCTATGCGGGTTTTGACTCTTACTTTTCCGGTCAAAAATGCTGCAACAAACATAATAACGATAACAAACAATATTACAGAATACTGTTGATAGTAACTTATAGCGTCATCTTCTGCCTGCTTTTTAGCCTCAATTTCTTTTAATCTCTGTTCTTCCTTTAGCTCCTGGACGGCAATTCTTTCCTTGGTCTCCTTTGAAAACAGGGAATCTTTGATAGTATTATAAATCTTATAGTTCGCAAAAGCCTTTTCTGTTTCGTTGAGCTTTTCATAAATCTGATAAATTAACAGGTATGCGTTAAGGATACCGTCAGCGTATTCATATCGAGTAAATATTTCGAGGGAGTTATTAAGATATTCCAGACCTTTAGTATATTCCCCTTTTTCATAATAAAGCTCGCCGATGTTCAGGATATTGATAGCACTGGATATTTCATCATCTTTCTCCTCAGAAATAACGAGCGACTTCTTATAATATTCAATTGCTTTATCATGATTGCCCAAATTAAAATAAACAACCCCTATATTGCAAAGATGAGTTCCTATTTTGTCTAAGTCTTTTAAACTTTCGGCGATTTTGAGGGCTTTTTCAAGATAAACCAAGGCCTCTTCGTTTTTCTCCATACTGGCGCAAACCAATCCAAGATTACCGAGAACCACTGAACTTAGGAGGCTGTCTTTTAGTTCTTCGGAAGCCGTTAATGCTTTACTGAAATAGTCATCTGCTTTTTGTAATTCTTTCATTCTCCAATGTACGATTCCGATAACATTGTAACATAATGCAATTCCATTTAGAGAATCAATTTCCCTGTAAATATCAACAGCAAAAAATAAGTTTTCGATTGCTTTAGCGAAATCCCCCTTTTTGTCATAAAGAGTACCGAAATTCCTATATGCCCTGGCAATTCCCGGCTTGTATTTTATCTTTTTAGCGATTATTAATGCATCCTCAGCATACTCAAACGCCTTATTAATATCTTTGAATTTTAAAAACCATACTAATCTGTTGGCAGCGTCTACATATAATGTATCACTATCCGGATCATTAACAACCTGTTCCAGACTGTCTTGTTCTTTTTTCAGTTCAACCGGGTCTTCGGATTGAAGCGAAGTTGCCCAAGTGAATAATAACAACAAAAGTCCAATTGATCTTAGTGGTTTCATGATTTCTACCTTGCTAAAAAACTATAACATAATCCCGCTTTCTAAAGTAGTAATAATTCAATGAATATACAAAGCAAAAAGGATTTTTGTGGTTTTGGATGTTGAGTGTTACGATTTGATGAGTGGCTCTATTAATTCATTAAACCTTGTTTTTAGTTTTCAATGATTATTTCATTTGGAGCGCTTTTAAGGTTTGCCTAAAATCAGTTTTTTGCCAATTTACGACATATTCCCTTATACTCAATAAATCCCAAAACAAAAGGCGGAAGAAAAATCCCGCCTTAAAAACATCAGCCAAAAAACTATCAACAAATAATTAATAATTATCGATTTGTGCTCTCTGTAATTCGTCGGAGAAATCAACGTAGACAGTTTTCCATTCTGTGAAAATATCGAATACTGTTGTGCCGCCTTCACGGTGACCGTTTCCTGTGCCTTTTACGCCGCCGAAAGGCATGTGTGCTTCAGCGCCGATAGTCGGAGCGTTGATGTATGTGATACCTGCTTCGATGTCGCGCATAGCGGCAAAAGCCTGATTCACGTTTCTTGTGTAGATTGAAGATGACAAACCGAAGTCACAGTGGTTTTGCATTTCAATTGAATCTTCGAATGATTCGGCTTTGGATACGCAAAGGAGCGGGCCGAAAACTTCTTCATTAAAGAGGCGTTTGTCTCTTGTAACGTCAGCAACTATTGTCGGCTCATAGAAACAACCTTTGTCAAGGTCGCCGCCTGTGGCTCTTTTGCCGCCGCAGACCAAACGTCCGCCTTCTTCGAGAGCGATTTTGACGTAATTATCAACGTTTTTCAGTGATGTTTCATGAATTACCGGACCGACTTCAGTACCTTCTACAAGGCCGTCACCCAATTTCAACTTAACTGTGCGTTTTGTGAGCATATCAAGAACTTCATCGTAACAATCTTTGTGGATGATCAGACGTGAAGTTGCTGTGCAACGCTGACCGGTAGTACCAAAAGCACCCCAGAGAACACCTTCAATTGCGAGATCAAAGTTTGCGTCGGGCATAACAATCTGTGCGTTTTTGCCGCCCATTTCGAGTGAGCATATTTTGTTAGTGCGACCGCAGATTTCACCGATTTTAAATCCGATGTCAGTCGACCCGGTGAAACCGATTAAATTAATATCCGGATGTTCTACGAGCATATTGCCCATGCGACCTGTACCCAAAACGAGGTTGAAAACGCCTGCGGGAACGCCTGCTTCTTCCAAGATTTCAGCCATAACAACGCCGGACTGAGGAGCGTCTTTAGATGGTTTGAAAACAACTGTGTTGCCTGCAGCGAGTGCCGGCAAAATTTTCCATGAAGGAACGGCCACCGGGAAGTTCCAAGCAGTGATGATACCGCAAACGCCGATCGGCACGCGGAAAGTCATATTGACTTTGTTTTCCATTTCGCTTGGCGCGGTGTTGCCGAACAAACGGCGTGTTTCGGATGCTGCGTAATAAGCAGTGTCGATAGCTTCCTGAACATCGCCTTCAGTCTCAAATGTCGGTTTACCCATTTCGCGAGTCATCACACGACCGAGTTCTTTTTTTCTGCGAGTAAAAATGTCGCCCGCTATGCGGAGGATGTCGCCGCGCTTGGGAGCCGGCATTCTTTTCCATGTTTTGAACGCTTCGTTAGCAGCTTTTACGGCGTTATCAACATCTGCCTGACCTGACAATGGGAAATCGCCGATGATGTCGGTTTGGTTTGCGGGGCTGATATTTTTGAAGTATTCACCGGAAACAGGTGCTACCCATTCCCCGTTGATATAATTTTTGAACTGTTCCATTTTTACTCCTAATCCAATGTATTTTAGATAATTAATAGTCGCTATTTTTACCGAATACAAAGATATGGCATTTTATTTATTTTTTACGATAGATTGTTGGAGGAAAACTGTAAAAATGGTACTATGTACCGGACGCCTGTCGTATTTGACAAAGGCGTTTATGTGCTGTAAACTTGATTTCTTTTGTTTGGTTAATTTATGTTCATATTGGACCATATTTGACGGACAGCTTAACAAGGAAAATATTTCCATTCAAATCCAACAAAGATAGCTGAAACCGGAACTCAGATATCTTTGTCATTCAACAATCAGCGCCAGGGATAGATATTCTCTGTTCGTTTGAATTCTTACGAGATAATATCCGCTTGTTATCTCTGAAACGGGGATGATGATTTCACGACTAACGCCGCCGACTTCTCCCTCTTTAATCAATCTGCCGAAAAGGTCAACTATTCGCACGTTGAGAATAATCGCGGATTGGTCTTTAATTGTTATTTTTACAAATTCGTTTGCGGGATTGGGATAAAGACTTATTCCGGTTTTTTCTGTTTCGGGATTTTCTCGGACTGAGACTGTTTTAATCTGTAAGTATGGGTAGCCGTCGTTGATGTTTGGGTCGATTGACCAGATTGTGTTGAAGTCAAAACCCGGAAGAACTGATTTCATTTGCTGAGTATTTCTGCCGGTACCTTCTACAGAATATCCCAATTCACTTGATACGCTGTCCCATAAACAATTATAGAAAGCGGGACACCCGACATATTCCCCAACAAATCCCCCAACTTTTTCCACATTTATACCGGTAACTTTTCCCGTTGAATACGATTTTTCAATATAATCGGAATCTTCACTAATGCAAGAATTCACTCCAATAAAACCACCCACTTCCGATTTCCCTGATACAATGCCTCGTGCATATGAGTTATCAATTACTTCATAATTTAATCCGACAAAACCTCCCACACAATATAAACCATAAACATCCGATGTGGCATATGACTTGCTGACTGTACCACCGGCATAGTTTAAACCTACTAAACCTCCTAAAAAACTGTCTCCATGGATTTCCCCCATTGCATATGAATAAGTAATTCTGCTTCTGTTTTTACCAACTAATCCTCCGATATTCTGAGAGCCTTGGTCAAAGTCTCCATAAACACCTTCAATTCTGCAATTAGAATATGAA
>JAQIDA010000368.1 GCA_027858275.1 Candidatus Kapaibacterium sp.
TTGGGCGTCTCTACATAATCTTTGATTTATTTTACGAAGGGGAGTTTGACGATTTCGGCAGCGAATTTTTTGCCGCGTGCTTCGATGTCAATTTTTGTGCCTGATGCTTTGTTATCCCAAGCTACATACGCAAGGCCGATTCCTTTTCCTAATGTAGGAGAGATATTGCCGGATGTTACATGACCAATTTCTTTACCTTCGAGAGAGATTTTATAGTTGTGACGCGGAATAAATTTCTCTGCTTCAACCATAAAACCGACGAGGCGGCGATTTGGTTTGTCTTCTTTTACTTTTGCGATAACATCACTGCCGTTGAATTCTCCTTTGGCGAGTTTTGTAATCCAGCCCAAACCTGCTTCGATAGGATTAGTAGTTTCGTCAATATCATTGCCGTATAGGCAGTAGCATTTTTCGAGGCGCAATGTATCGCGGCAGCCGAGACCGACGGGTTCGATATTGTGAGCTTTGCCGGCTTCGAAAACTGCTTTCCAAACGCCTTCGGCAACAGCTTTATCGCCTTTGAAATACAATTCAAAACCAAGTTCGCCGGTATAACCCGTACGTGACAGAATCATTTCTACAGCATTCAATTTACCGAGTTTATAGTTATAGAACTCAATTTCACTCATATCAACATCCGCAAGACCGTTCAATGTATCCAATGATTTCGGACCCTGCACGGCGAGGAGATTGATTTCATCAGTCATATTTGTAAGTTCAACATCCATGCCTTTTGTATTTTCGAGGCACCATGCATAATCTTTGTCGATATTAGCTCCGTTGACCACGAGCATGAAATATGTATCCATATTATAAACAAGAAGATCATCAACAATTCCACCGTCAGGTTTGCACATTGCAGAATACTGAACGTTGCCGGGATTGAGTTTTGAAGCGTCATTGATAGTGATTTTCTGAACAAAAGCAAGAGCGTCTTTTCCGCGAACTTCGAATTCGCCCATGTGGCTGACATCAAAAACACCGACATCATTGCGAACTACATTGTGTTCGTGAATTATGCCCTGTGGATATTGGATCGGCATTTCATCGCCGGCGAAAGAAACCATTTTAGCTTTTGCGTCGAGATGCATTTGTTGGAATATAGTCTGTTTCATTTTCTCCTCGTCTTTACGTTTGTTCTTATAAATTCATCTGTTCTTAATTGCCGAGCACAAAATTAATAATATATAAGCTATTTTCCGAATCATTATTTACATTTAATGAATGGTTTTATTTTCATAAGTTTTTTAAGCCCAATTCCTTTGATATAGAGAAGATCTTCAGGTTCATAAAAAACATTGTCTTGTCTGTATTCAATGATTTTTTCGGCAGTTTTGGGACCTACCTGAGGAATTAGGATAAGTTCAGACTTCGAAGCTGTGTTGATATTGACAGGAGACAAGGGAAGATTTGATTTTTTTGATTTAGCTCGAGTTGTATTTTTGGATTTATGCAGACTGTCTTTTGAAAGTGGTTCCGCTTTCGACAAGTCGGTATTCTGAATCAAGGCTAAACTATCGAGAGATTTTTGGACGGAAGAAGCTGTTTCAGGATTATCCAAAGTGTCGGCCGAGGTGCTGATATTAATAATAAGAGCAAGTGTCAGACCTACAAGCAGGATTATCACAAAAGTCAACTCATGTCTTGTTAGCGCGAATATGTTTTGTAATTTAGTGAAAGAAGAGTTCTTCATAGCTGCTTATAGAATTAATAAAAGAGCTTTTTTTGAAGCTCTGAAAGACTGTGAATTTAGGATAGCATTTTTAAAAGATCAATAAAACAGCAGCATATTGCCTTCAATATACTGCTGTTTCAAAACAATCTGCTCGATTAGAACGAATTACATGCTCATTCTTTTTTGTTTTTCTGCCTGCATTTTATCGTAATCAGCCAAGAACTGATTTAAACCGCTGTCAGTCAAAGGATGTTTGAGTGACTGCATAATGACATTATAAGGAACAGTCGCAATGTCGGCACCGGCTCTGGCAGCATCCAACATGTGCATAGGATTGCGAATAGAAGCAGCAATGATTTGTGATTCGAAGTCCTGAACGTCCCAGATTTCACATACATCTTCTATAACTTCCGCACTGCTTGTGGACACATCGTCCAAGCGGCCCATAAATACAGACACATAAGCGGCACCTGCATTATTCGCGGCAATCGCCTGTGTGGGGCTGAAAATCAATGTTACATTCACAGGAACATCCTGACGAGCCAATTCGCGACATGCGCCGAGACCTTCGGGGATAATCGGGATTTTTATAGTAGCTTCGGGGAACCATTTGAGGATTTCGTCAGCTTCGCGAAGCATTCCGTCTTTTTTAGTTGAAATCACTTCAACGGAGAGATGTCCGCCTATAAGTTCGTGAATTTCAAGGATTCTTTTTTTGACGTCAACCGAAGGATCTTCCTTGGCCAGCAGTGAAGGATTAGTTGTAACACCGGTGATAAAGCCGAGTTCGGCTGAGTGTTTGATATGCTCAATATTAGCGGTATCTACATAAATTTCCATAATCTGCTCCTCTTTATTAAATGTATAATTCTGTTTTCTTAGTACTCAGTTCCTTATTATACAAAATTAAGTTAATTTATCCTATTATGCCAATTGTATTTAAGCAATCTGAGAAATAATATTAATTATCATTGTCGCCGACTTCTTTAAATCGTCGACTGAGCCGTTGTTAGAGATGACAAAGTCGGCATGAGCTTTTTTTTCTGAGCGAGGGATTTGCTCGTCTATTCTTCTTTGAACCTGCTCGGAGGTCAGGCCGCTGCGCTTCATTACTCTCTCAATTGATATATCCTCGGAGGCATCCACAACGATGATGTAATCAAAACCGTCTTCAAGCTCTGCCTCGAACACAAGCGCACTTTCGACGAAAAGAAGTTTTTCTCCCTGTTCCTCATAGCGAGCAGTTTCGTTAATCATTGACTGAATAACTCTCGGATGGACGATTGAATTCAATTTAGCAAGAGATTTTGCCGCGTTTTCATCATCAGAAAAAACAATTTCAGCAAGAAAAGCACTGTTTAATTTGCCGTTCGACAGATATGTTTCAGTACCAAACTCATCGACCAACTCAGACATAACTTCAGGATCTGACGCCATCAGCTCTTTTGCCTTGTCATCAGACGAAATAACCGTAAAACCTAAATCGCGGGCAATCTGAGCAACAGCTGTTTTGCCGCTGCCGATTCCGCCGGTGATACTAACCACAGTCATTGATGATTTTTGCAGTTCATCGAACGATTCGCCATTAGCTTCATTTTCGTTAGGATCAATCATCTTTATCTATACCCGCGTTTATATTATTGTTTTTTGATTTGAAACGAAAGGGTTTCCGGAATATTACATTTTGAATGATTGCTAATTATCAACAATGAGAACAAAAAACTTACGTTAGCAGTCACAGGTCGAAGTTCTTTCTCTGTCTCGACCGTTTTTGTCTGCTTCCCATATGATTATTGAAGCTTGGTTAATCTTACAAAATCTTCTCGGATGAAATAATTTTAAATATTATATATTTTCCGCTTGTATAATATTATAATAATTACTAAGTTTGTATTCTCATTTAACGACGGTCCCGTCGACTAATGGTTAGGTCACCAGCCTTTCACGCTGGCAGTAGGGGTTCGAATCCCCTCGGGATCACCAATTCGATACAAAAAAAAGAGATTCCGACTACGGGATCTCTTTTTTGTTTTTGGGGCGAATAACGGGACTCGAACCCGTGACATCCTGAACCACAATCAGGTGCTCTAAACAAATGATCTATTTCTCCCATTATCATACACAACTAAATTATAATATGTATTAGATAATCCCAT
>JAQIDA010000148.1 GCA_027858275.1 Candidatus Kapaibacterium sp.
CTTCGAGACATATATAAAGTGTAATATCGAAGAGTGCAAAAATCGTGATCCAAAGGGACTGTACAAAAAAGCAATTGAAGGATTAATCCCTGATTTCACAGGAATCAGCGCACCCTACGAAGAGCCGCATCACCCTGAAATAGTTATTGAAACGGAGCATCAAACGATTAACGAATCAGCGCGTATATTAATAAATAAATTAGAAGACAACGGAATAATATGAGCAAGGACACAGCAGATAAGTATGTTCAGATAATTCAGCCGAGAGAAAAGCAAAAGAAAATTGATTGGCAGGAGCTCTATCGTTTTAGAGAACTGTTCGGCATTTTGGTCTGGCGCGACATCAAAGTCAAATACAAGCAAACCGCCCTCGGCGCTCTTTGGGCTATTATCGTTCCATTTGTACATATGCTGATTTTCACTGTCATTTTCGGCAATGTCGCCAAACTTCCGACAGACGGTCTGCACCCTCAACTTTTCTATTATGCCGGCTTGCTGCTCTGGACCTATTTTGCAACCGCGGTATCAATTTCCGGAGCAAGTTTGGTCAACGGCAAGGCTTTTCTCACAAAAATATATTTTCCTCGTCTGATAATGCCTGTTTCGCCGACCTTGTCGGCACTTGTCGATTTCACTATCGGATTTGTTATTCTCGTTGCAATGTTGTTTTATTATGAACAAGCGATTGATTATACCATAATCTTTCTTCCGTTTTTCGTTGCGATTGCAGTCGTCTCTGCCTCCGGTGTCGGAATGATATTTGCCTCGCTGAACGTAAAATATCGAGATGTTGCTTTTGCCTTGCCTTTTATCATCCAAATATGGATGTATGGAACCGTCTTAGTGCCTTTTAGCAAATTGCCGCCGGCTTGGGGCGATTTCCGCTATTTATACGGGCTCAACCCAATGAGCGGAGCGGTTGAAGGATTCCGTTGGTGTCTGCTTCACTCAAACATGTTGACCACGCGAATGCTCGACGGAAAAGTTGTCGAAATTCCCGTTGATCCGCCATTGTTATTAGTCACCGTCAGCACTGTATCTGCAGCTTTTCTGCTCTGGCTCGGAATCAAATGGTTCAAAAAAATGGAAAGCACTTTTGCGGATATTGTCTAATTGCAGAACAATACCGCGTATAAATCCTGATAATTAATAGAATCAAACAAACAAATAACAGAAAAAACTCGATGGACATCAAATTCAATATTAAATACTCTGAAAAAAGATCATTGTTTATGTCCTTTAAATTTTGGAGGCAGGAACTCAACCCCAAAATTAAAATAAAGGATCACAAAGTCTTTTGTATAGGTTTTCATAAAACCGGAACTACTTCATTGTTTCAAGCTTTGACTCAAATGGGATACATAATGGGGAATCAAGCAGTCGGAGAAATTCTCGGTGAGGATATATACGACAATCGTTACGATAGATTAATGAATTATTGTCGTACGGCAGATGCTTACCAAGATCATCCGTTTTTCTTCCCCGGATTTTTTAAAAAGTTGGACAAAGAGTTTCCCGGAGCAAAATTCGTCTTATCAGTCAGGGATGATGAAAACCAATGGTTTCGATCACTATGCAGATTCTGGACCAATCGAATCTCCTCAGATATTAGCCGCAGGCCTACCGAAGAAGATATGATAACCGCCCCCTATCGATATATCGGCTATTTTTGTCAAAAAGTTAAAATGCTCTATCCCAATATGGAATTCTTAGAAGATAAGCCGTACAAGAAAACGTATCTGGATCATATCGCAGATGTCAGAGAATACTTCAAAGACAGACCGAATGACTTGCTCGAGCTGAATGTTGCCGGTCCTGACAGTTATCAAAATCTTGCTGTCTTTCTTGGAGTTAAAGTGAAAAAAAATGAAAAATTCCCATGGAAAAACAAAACATAATTTATTAATCACAATCAGAGCTGAATCAGCGGCGTTTTTATTGTGGGCCGGAATCAAATGGTTCAAAAAAAAGGAAAGTACTTTTGCGGATATTGTCTAATTGCAGAACAATACCGATTATAAATCATGATAATTAATAGAATCAAACAAATAACAGAAAAAACTCGATGGACATCAAATTCAATATTAAATACTCTGAAAAAAGATCATTGTTTATGTCCTTTAAATTTTGGAGGCAGGAACTCTTTCCAAATAAAGTTTTGAAGGATCACAAAGTCTTTTGTATAGGTTTTCATAAAACCGGAACTACATCCATGTTTCAAGCCCTAACTGAAATGGGCTATATCATGGGTAACGAAGTAGCCGCAGAAATTCTTGCTGATGATATACGCGACGAACGCTATGACAGATTAATGAATTATTGTCGCATGGCAGACGCTTATCAAGATCATCCTTTTTTCTTCCCCGGATTTTTCAAAAAGTTGGACAAAGAGTTCCCCGGAGCAAAATTCGTCTTATCAGTCAGGAATGATGAAAACCAATGGTTTCGATCCCTATGCGGATTCTGGATCAAACGATTCTCCTCAGATAAGAGCCGCTTACCAACTGAAGAAGATATGAAAAACGCTTCCTATCGATATATCGGCTATCTTTGGCAAAAAGTTAAAATGCTCTATCCCAATATGGAATTCTTAGAAGAAAAGCCGTACAAGAAAACGTATCTGGATCATAATGCAGATGTCAGAGAATACTTCAAAGACAGACCGAATGACTTGCTCGAGTTGAATGTCGCTGATCCCGACAGCTATCAAAAACTTGCTGACTTTCTTGGAGTTATAGTGAAGAAAATTAAAAAATTCCCATGGAAAATCAAAACATAATAAATCTTTATCACTCAAATGTTTTTGCCCGTTTTGATCGGGGATGAGCAGTTTGCAGGAATTAGGAAAATATGAGTAACAAAGCAATAATAACGGAAAATTTGGGTAAACGCTACAAACTGGGTGAGACGCTGAACTTTTCGCGTACTATCCGCGAGGCAATTGTAGAGTTCCCTCGCAAGTTTATGAGCGAAGCAAAGCGCAAAGCTTTCGAAATACGCGAGCGAAAGAACAATCCCGATTACGATCCTGAAACACCGCCCGGAACTTTTTGGGCTCTGCGTCATCTGAATTTGGAAATCAATCACTCTGATGTAGTAGGTATAATCGGAAGCAACGGCTCAGGAAAATCAACCCTGCTGAAAGTGTTGTCTAAAATCACGATTCCAACTACCGGACATGCAAAAGTTTACGGACGTGTAGGTTCACTCCTCGAAGTAGGAACAGGCTTTCACCCCGATCTGACCGGCAGAGAAAATATCTTTCTCAACGGCTCGATAATGGGAATGAGCAAGGCTGATATTAAAATGCGATTCGATGAAATTGTCGCTTTTTCGGAAGTAGAAAAATTCCTCGACACTCCCATAAAGCGATATTCCAGCGGTATGACTGTGCGTTTGGCTTTCGCTGTAGCAGCTCATCTGGAACCTGAAATTTTGATTGTTGATGAAGTGCTTGCCGTAGGTGACGCTGCTTTCCAAAACAAGTGCATGGGAAAGATGAAAGATGTCAGCAGCGAAGGACGGACTGTGCTGTTTGTGAGTCATAATATGTCAGCAGTAAGAAGTTTATGCAGCAGAGGCATTCTGTTGAAAAACGGAAAAATAGTAGTTGATACGACAATAAATGAAGCCATCTCTCATTACAACGACACATTAGATGAAAAAGCAAATGACGCTCAACTGTTGTGGAAAGAAGGAGAAATGCCGGGGGATGATTACGTCCAACTTATTGAAGCTCAATTACTCTCCGAAACCGGAGTTAATAAAACGATATTTGATACTGATGAGCAAATCAAAATTAGATTGAAATACAAATCTCTTAAAAACAACAAGGATCTTAGGTTCGCCGTTAAGCTTTCAAGCATTGAAGGCGAGACTGTTTTCCAATCAACAGATCAAATCTTTAGAAATTCCGAGAATTCCGGAGCCGGCTTATACACGACTGAAGTTGATATTCCCAACAGACTGTTAAATTCTAAGCATTATCAGATATCCCTATGGGCAGGAACACCCAAGGTCAAAAGGCATATCCCCGAAATGCTATTGTTCAAACTTTCAGTTGTCGGCAAAGTATACAACGGATCAAGATTGGATGACAGGCAACCCTGGCCGGGGATCGTTTCCCCGGAATTGAAATGGAAAATTCTCAAAATAGATTGAAGATAATTAGATATTATTCTTTAATACTTACATAAACATATAAACACATAAATATATAAAAAGATAAAAATGATTGTAATAATCCCGACATGTAACAGACCCGAGCTGATTAAAAGAACATTGGACTCATTGTCCGAAGTCATTAAACCTGATTGCTATTCAGGAACCATAGTTATTGAAAACGGCAGTAAAAACGGTGTTGAAGAACTCGTGAAGTCATATAACGAAAAACTCAATTTTTCATATATGTTCACTGAACAAGCCAATAAGAGCCACGCTATGAATGTGGTACTAAAGGAAATTACTGATACCGCGATCTTTTTTTCCGATGATGATGTCATATATGACAAAAACTTGTTAACAGAATATGCAGAAGCAGTGAAAGATATAGATTCAGGAGTTTTCTGCGGCGGTCCCGTTGAGGCTGATTATGAACTTGAACCCAGTGATTTTTTAAAAAAGTATCTGCCCATGTCTGCAACAGGCACCAACTGGCCTGATGATATGTCTGAGGTAGATAAACCAATATTTTTAGGAAGCAATTGGCTTGCATTTGCAAATGATCTCAAAGTCGCAGGTGGATTTGACAGCGACTTAGGCCCCGGCACAACAAGCAACAGCACCGGTGATGAAACCGATATGCAAAGAAGACTCATGAGAAACGTGATCAAAGGACGATATGTCCCCGGAGCTATAGTTAAACATTTTGTTCCTGAGGAAAGATGCAGTCCGGAATGGGCTGTCGATCGAAGAAGCAGAGTAGGTGCTGCCTACGCTCTGATTAATAAGTCCTCGAAATATGAATTATTCATGATGAGAATTAAGACCGTTCTTTTCATGATATTTAGAAAATTCCCGTTTATCAGCTATGAGACAAAATTCAAATTGGATTGCTCCATAAGTTATTTAAAAGGGCGATTAAATGTAAAAAGATCAAAAAAAGAAAAATAATGTTTAGCACTGAAATAAATAAAAACATTTCATGATATTATCACTGTTGCAATAAACAATAAAAACCAATGAAAATGATTGTACTAATAGCGACCTGCGGACGACCTGAACTTCTGAAAAGAACATTGGACTCTTTATCCGATGTAATCAAACCGGATTGCTATACCCGCACAATCATCATTGAAAACGGCAGCAAAAAAGGAATTGATGAACTAACCGAATCATACAAAGAAAAATTAAATATTTCATATATGTTCTCGGAACAAGCCAATAAGAGCAACGCTTTGAATGTGGCGATGAAAGAAATTAGTAATACCGCGATCTTCTTTTCCGATGATGATATCATCTTTGATAAAAACATATTAACCGAATATGCTGAAGCTATCAAAGATATAGATTCAGGCATTTTCTGCGGAGGTTCTTTTGATGTTGACTACGAAGTTGAACCAAGTGATTTTTTGAAAAAGTATATGCCTTTGTCTGCAGTCGGCAGCAGTTGGCCTGATGATATGTCAGAAGTCAATCGCCCGATATTTTTAGGTTGTAATTGGCTTGCTTTTGCCGATGATATTAAACATGCCGGTGGGTTTGATCTCAATTTCGGTCCGGGAGCGGCAACCAACAGTACAGGGCAGGAAACCAATATGCAGAGGAGACTGCTGCGAAAAGGCATCAAAGGCAGATTTGTCCCCGGAGCTAAAGTCAAGCATTTTGTTCCTGCTGAAAGCTGCACTCCCGAATGGGCCATTAAGCGAATCCATAGAGTAGGAATCAACTATGGTCTGAGCAATCAATTCTCAAAATATGAATTATCAATAATGAGATTAAAGACTATTATTTCCCCCATTTATAGAAGAATTCCGTTCATCAGCGATGAGACAAAATTCAAAATTGATTACTACGGCAGTTTTTACAGAGGGCAATTACAAGGAAGAAAATTATTAAGAAAGCAACAATGCTAATATCAATAATCATTCCGGTATACAATGCCGGCAAATACCTTAGAGAATCAGTAGAGTCTGCTTTGGCACAGCCGGAAACAGCGGAAGTGATTCTCGTTGAAGACGGCTCGCCCGATAACTCATTAGAGCTTTGCCGTGAATTGGTCGATGAATTTGAAAAAGTATTCTTGTATACACATCCCGACAACGCCAACCTCGGAGCAAGTGCTTCGCGTAATCTCGGAATTTCAAAAGCCGTCAGTGAATTCATAGCTTTCCTCGACGCTGACGACTACTATCTCGAAAATCGTTTCAAAGCCGCTGTGGAAGTAATTAAAAAGAATCCTTCCGCCGACGGCGTATATGAAGCCATTGAAGCAAGATTTGAAACTCCGGAAGAAGAAGCTCAATGGAGATCAAAACGAAGCTCCGTACTAACAACAATGACCAAAAGAGTTAGACCCGAAAAGCTGTTTGAATATCTTGTATTCTTTACAGCTGGTTATTTTCACGGAGACGGATTAGTTGTACGGAAAAATCTCTTTGACAAATGCGGACTGTTTAATACAAGTTTGAGAATTTCACAAGACACTCATTTATGGTTCAAAATGGCCGCAGTCGGAAGATTGTTGCCGGGCAGTATAGACTCAGCCGTAGCAGTCAGGCGAGTGCATCAGGGCAACAGAATAACAAAAGTGACAAATGAAGACTCATTTATCATAAGGAAAAATATTTGGACATCTCTCAATCAATGGAGCCTGTCTGCAAAAATCAGCCGAAAACACTCGGCACTTATATCCTATATGAATTATTTTTATGATTATTGTGAAAAACACGGTTTTGCTGCCGAGCGACTGTCGATCTTCGACCAAATGAAGGTTGTAATTGCTTTTGCAATAAGCAAATCTCTGACGCAGTCATACAGAGTAATAGGAACAATGATCAAATTGTACCTTTCCAAATAATCTCTGTTAAAATCTATAATTTACTGACAAAACTCGCTCTCTAAGCATATTCTGTCCAAAAAATCTTGCGTATCATTCTATAAATCATTATTATTACAGTTCGTCGGAAAAGTTTGAAATTTTCATTATTGCGAACCGGTACAATGACAGAAGAAATAATCGATCAAAACAATGATATAGATCTAAATTCCAAAAAGCTTTTTTTAAACAGAGAACTCAGCTTAATTGAGTTCAACAAAAGAGTCCTTGCTGAGGCAATGTGCGAAGACCATCCTCTGCTCGAGAGATTGAAATTCATATCTATACTCAGTTCTAATCTCGATGAATTCTTCATGATTCGTGTTGCCGGGCTCAAGAGACAGGTCGCCGCCGGAGTAGTCGACTTAACATTCGACGGTATGACTCCGCAAGAGCAGCTTGATGAAATCCGCTCACGACTTGATCCTTTGTACAAACAGCAAGAATCAATTTTTATGGATAAATTGCTTCCCGCGTTGGAGCATGAGGGCATATATATTCATTACAGTGATGACATGACCCGGGAAGAGAGCAAGAAATTATCCAAATACTTCAGAGATTGTATTCTTCCGATCTTAACGCCTCTGAGCTTAGATTCGTCTCATCCCTTTCCTCGACTGATTAATCGAAGCCTTAACATTGCCTTTGTACTGACCGATAACACAAAGAAAATCGGCACCCGGCGAGTCGCGTTCTTACAAATTCCGGTCGCATTACCAAGATTAGTTCCTTTGGAGCGACCCTTCGGTAATCATTTTGTTCTTATCGAACAGGTTATTAAAGAT
>JAQIDA010000159.1 GCA_027858275.1 Candidatus Kapaibacterium sp.
GTTAACATCAGTATCGCTTGGTTTCGAGCTGTCGTCCTCGCAAGCGACAAAAACCAAAAAGGCGGCTAAAATCAATGATAATTTCCTAAACATAACTCTCCAGAAATGAATATAAGATTTGTTGTTTTTCAATATACGGAACTTTTTCGAATCAGCAAAAATATCCGGATTAGTACTTCACAAAACAAGTTGTTCAAGCTTTATTTTTATCTACAGGCATCGGGTGATTAAATAGAGATTAGTTCTCATTCCGGCACGAATAATGCGTTGTATATATTGGGGAGATCCGCACAAATAAAAACCGCGGATAATGCTGATTATCCGCGGTTTGTATCAAATGTTGTCGTGCAATTTTCAGGAATAAGAATTTAGTCCATCATCTTGCGGAGGAAGGTCGGTTTTTCGTATGAGTTCGGATTACTTTCCGATTTTTCGGGAGTTTTGTTCCCTCTCAAAGTTTCAATTCTGCTTACAGTTACACCCGGCGCATCTGTACCAATCGGGCGTCTTAAAACTGCCGGTTCGTCAAATTCTTTTAACTGTTTTTCACCGCGAGGACATGCCGCAAGTTCATGCGCAGCTCTCAATGTGTTGACTGCAGCAGGCTGTGTGGCTGAATTGTTGTTTTGGTCAAAAGACGGATTCATCATTGTGTTCGGTTTACGGAAAATATGCGGAATTTCCTGATTGAAAGGATGTTCTTCCTGCGCAGAAATCTGAGCTGTTTTTTCAGCATTGTTTTCATTTTTTTCGAATCCGGTGGCAACAACCGTAACTACCAGTTCATCTGTAGGTTCGTCTCTGAATACAACGCCGTGAATGATACTAACACCTTCTCCGGCAGCTGCCGAAACGGTTGACAGAACTTCATCAACTTCATGGAATCCGAGGTCTTCATCAGCAATAATATTAACTAACGCTGACTGAGCTCCGGAAATAGAAACGCCGTCAAGCATAGGAGCGTTCAAAGCATTTTTAGTAGCTTCAACCGCACGGTTTTCCCCTTCTGCGGATCCGATTCCCATTAATGCCATTCCTGATTCTTTCATTACGGTTCTGACATCAGCAAAATCGACGTTGACCATACCATGAAGCGTGATCATATCAGCAATTCCGCGAGTGGCATTATGCAAAATTTCGTCCACCATTTTGAAGGCTTCGTGAAATTTCATATTTCGTTCGGTTACTTCCATTAACTTGTTGTTGGGGATGACAATTATCGCGTCGATATACTCCTTCAATTCAGCTATACCTGTATTAGCGTATGCAATTTTTTTAGGTCCTTCCCATTTAAAAGGTTCTGTAACAATCGCTACCACAAGAGCATCAAGCTCTTTGCCGATTCTTGCAATTACGGGCGCGCCGCCTGTACCTGTACCGCCACCCATTCCGGCCGTGACAAATATCATGTCACTACCTTCCAAAATCTCTTTGATTTCTTTTTCGCTTTCTTCAGTAGCTTTCTTACCGACTTCGGGTTTAGCTCCCGCTCCCTTGCCTCCTGTTGTCATCTCTCCAATTTGAAGAGTAACAGCTGCATTACTGTGGTCAAGCGCCTGCTTGTCTGTGTTAATAGCAATCAGATCAACTCCTGTAAGACCATTGGCAATCATATTATTGACAGCATTGCCCCCGCAACCGCCAACACCGATGACTCTGATTTTTGCTCCGTCATTTTGTTGCTTATCAAGCTCAATCATTAGGGATCTCCTCTTAAATATTACAATGTATAATTTATTTTAAAATTCTTTTTCGACTATAGCTGTTAAATGTCATTCAAGAAATTCTTGATGGTTTCACCCCATCCTTTTTTCTCTTTCTTTCCGGACTTAGATTTTTCTTTAGATCTTGAACTTTCATCAGATTGATCTTCAACATCAATACCGGCTTCTTTGGCCTTTTTGACTCCGTACAGCGCGAGACCTACACAAGTGGAGTACATCGGACTTTCAACTTCGGGTGCTAATCCTTGATAAGATATTCCGGAGGGATAACCAATTTTCACGGGCATTCCGAGAATTTCCGCGGCTACTTCATCAACGCCGGGAATCAATGTCGCTCCGCCGGTAATGACAACGCCTGCTCCCAGTGAACCGCCGTATCCGGAACGTCTGATTTCGGCAAGCGCAAACTCAAATATCTCTTCCAATCTCGGTTGAATTATTTTGCACAAGAAGCTCTTGTTGATTTCAATTGGTTTTCTTCCGCCGATACCGGGGATCATAAACACTTCATCGTTCATAATTGAATTAACAAATCCGTGTCCGTATTCTCTTTTGATTCTTTCGGCCTGTGAGGCAATGATACCCAATCCTTTGCGGATATCATCAGTAACTTGTTTGCCTGCCACACCGAACACTGATGTAAATCTTATGACATTTGCTTCAAAAATTGCTATATCAGTCGTACCGCCTCCTATATCAATCAGGCCGACACCGACTTCTTTTTCTTCTTCATTGAGCACGGCGTGGCTGCATGCCAATGGTTCAAGAACAATGTCCTTGACTTTAATACCGTTTCGCTCTACACATTTGTAAAGATTTTGGATAGCAGTGGATAAGCCTGTCACTACATGAACATTTGCTTCCATACGTACACCGCTCATGCCTATAGGGGCAGTAATTCCGTCTTGACCGTCGATAATAAATTCCTGAGGAATGACATGTAAGATACTCCTTTCGGGCGGCAATTTGATATTGCGGCTTTCTTTGATTATCCGATCGACATCTTCTTGTATAATTTCTCTGTTGTTGTTCGATATACCGATGATCCCTCTGGACTGAAAAGCTTCAATATGGTCGCCCGCAATACCGACAACGACTTCTTCAATAGTAATTCCGGCTTGCTGTTCAGCCTGCTCAATTACTTTTTTGATAGTCTTAACTGTTTTATCAATATTAACAACGACTCCGCGATTCAAGCCCTCACTGTCTGTGATCCCGATACCTAATATATTTAGGTTGTCGCTATCTTCATCATAAGAAGCAATCAGCGCGCATACTTTTGAAGTTCCGATATCCAGACCAACCGTGATTCTTGGTTCAACTCCGTTTTCGCTTTCGTTTGATGCTGTTGGTAGTGTTGCCATGATCTTGTTTTCTTCCGCTGTTAATTATATTTATATTTATATTCTTTTTCTTCTTGTATTGACTACGAGTTGTCCGTCCCATCTCAGGTCAATATATCTTATGTTATAGACTTTATCGTTAGGCTGCTTATTTACCCAATAGCTGTAGAAGAGGTCTATCTTTCCTGAAATATTCTCAGCCGCTCCGATATATATTTTTATGGCTACATCAGAAGTTTTGAGTGTATAACTCAAGCTTTCCTTATCCCAAAGTATCTCAGAAACAAGTTTTGAGACTGCTCCGTTCTTGCTTTCTTTTAATTCGCTTAATATTTCCAAAGCTCCTTTGACTGCAGACAGATCCTCTCTGCCTCTTATCGTCATATTCCTAAACAGAATCAAATCTTGCTGCCCGGGAATAAATCTGAACGGAAGAATTATGCCGTCCTCATCAACATAGCTGCTGATACCGTTATCAATAACGATATACGCAACCGGTTTTCTTTCTTCAATTTCAATCAGCAATTCGTTAGTGCTGTTGGTCATCGCGAACGATTTTTTCACATAGGGATGAGCCTCGGCTGTCTTCTGTATTTCAAGCAGGCTGACGGACTCTTTGGGCATAGTATATAAGGAGGAATCAAGTAGGGAGATGATTTCTTCAGGCATAACCACGGAATTGCCGCTTAGGCGTACCACACCTATTAACTGATTGGAAGTCCAACCGTTAGCGAATAAACCGAGACATGCAATAATTAAGAATACTCCGACCAACAGTATTATTTGTCTTTTCCCCGTACTGTTAGTTATTCCCTCTTCTGTGCCGCTCTCGTGTTTTTTGAATATTTTGCTAAAATTCAAGAACACGCCTTCATTCGTCCAAAAACGAAATTGTGGATAAACCATGAGCATACCGAGCCGGATAGTGTTATGCTGCTTACTATCTGCCCGATACCGTAATAGTCACGGTATAACTATAATTCACCCTATTTTCAAAAACATTTTCGATAAAAATTTCGGTAAGAAGCCTCTCTTTCTGCTGCGAAAAGAGATTTCTATTCATGCAAAAGTACATACTTTTATAGAATAATCAAAATTCAATTTATTTTCAATTAGGACGCATTCATATTTTGTTCATAATTGTTTATCATGTTATGCTATATAGATTTAACGATAATCTGATGATTTTCGATATTTTGCAACTATTCACTTACGGAAATATCATATTATTATTTTAAAGATACTTACGATTACTTAATTAATATTTTGTAATTCAAATTAATTTTGCAACTGCTTATATATTATTTTATATTCATATATTATTCATCATTATGTAATAAGTCTGTAAGATTTGAACTGTCGAAAGTTGTTCTCCCCAAACCCTGATGGATACTGAAGATACAAGGATAACAATCATGATGTCTTATTTTTTCAGTAGTTTCGAAACATCAGAGACAGAGCGATTGTGTGGAAAACTTTTTATGAATGTGGAAAACATTTTTTATTAATTATTGATTCCACGTTTTAATCAATGGGGGAACTTGTACTATCACAAACAGGCTAAATATCCGCCGTCTATGGGTATGTTTATACCGGTGATGTACGATGAAGACTCGGAAGCGAGGAACAATGCAGCCGCGGCAAGCTCCTCCGGTTTGCCCAATCGGCCGGCAGGAATTCCGCAAACGATCTCATTGGTGATTTCTTCGTAGGTTTTTCCGCTTTCCGCAGCGCGATGTCTGAAGAATGACTCAAGTCTGCCGGTGAGTGTATATCCGGGCAACAAATTGTTGACAGTAATCCCGAATCCGGCAAGTTCGCGGGACAGGGTTTTTGACCAACTCGCCATGGCACCCCTGATTGTATTTGAGCAGCCGAGATTATCAACGGGCTGCTTCGCCCCTATTGATATGATATTGATTATGCGACCAAATTGCTTTTGTTTCATATTTGGGATCAACATCTGTGTCAGGAGTTGGCTCATGACAACATGACTGTCGAATGCTTTTCTGAGATTATTAGAAGTCTCATCTAAAATCGGCCCGGGAGCCGGACCGCCTGTATTATTAATGAGGATATCAAAATTGGGAGAGTCTCCGTATATTGATTCAATGGCTTTAACGGCAGCTTCGGGATTGCTGAAATCCGCAGATACAAATGAATGGCAAGCTTTGCCGTGAGCAGGAAGGCTTTCAACTACGTTTTTCAAAGTATCGCGATTTCGAGCGAACAGATGCACTTCGGCGCCTGCCTCAGCAAAACATTCTGCGATTGCCAGTCCTATCCCCTGAGTGCTTCCGCAGACTAATGCCTTTTTGCCTGATAAACTTAGATTCATTATTTTAAGCTCCGCTTGTTTAAGATATAATAAGATCACGAAATTCTTGGGATAATATTTAAGGCTGAACAGGATTTTGAGGATTTTCAGGATGAAGAGGATTGAAGATGAACGGCTAATTTCTCGAATTTCAAAATCTTAATCCTCTTAATCATTCCAATCCGTTAAATCCTGTTCGAAATTTTCTTTTCATTTTAGAAAAAAACATTTTGCCGGTAGTAATATTTATCCTATTTTTGTATTCGTCAATTATAGCAAGGGAGGACTCGCATAATTGGTATTGCAGCGGTCTTGAAAACCGCCGGGCGCAAGCCTGTGGGGGTTCGAGTCCCTCGTCCTCCGCAAGAAAAAGCCGCGTGAACTGTGTTCATGCGGCTTTTTGGGTTTGATGCCGGCTTGTGGATTATAGGTGAATTGTGGTACTTCGCTTTTCTTCTGCCTCAGCCCTCAAATCCTATTTTCCCAATACACTTATCATGCACCCTGCTCAACAGAACAAGTGCCGCAATCGCGCCGATTGTACAATAGAACATATCGGACTGTGTGTCCCAAATATAACCTTGTGTGCCGAGGAATGAGTCAGCGTCTTCGCCGACCATTAAGGCCGCAAACCATTCGATGAATTCATAAGTTGTGCTGATTGCCATACCGACTGATACTATGAAGAAGTTGCGCCATTTGTTGCTGTTGACAACTTTGCCGCGAATCAGAAGCTCTCTGGTGATCATGGCAGGAACAAAGCCCTGCATAAAATGACCGACTTTGTCATAATTGTTTCTCGTCTGATCGAAAACGTCTCTGACCCAATCGAACAAAGGCACTTCGGCGTAAGTGTATTTTCCGCCGACCATGAGAATCAAGCAATGAATCAGTATCAGCACATAGACCATTTTCGTAAATTGAAACCGCTTATAAGTGGCTGCAAGAATTATCAGTCCGAGAATCGCGGGAATTACTTCTAAAAACCATGTGAAATAATCATGCGGGTTTATAGCTGACCATGTCAGGACAGCGAAAAAGATAATTAATAATGTAGCGATAAATTTCATTTTGTTTTCCTTGAGTAAAAAGTAATAATCACCAAGATACAGAATACTATGGAAAATTGCAATCAATTCACGGAAAATTTCTCCGCAAGCTCTTTGGCACTCACTCGGGGACGGTTAAGCAGCGTTACGGTGATGGATAATAATCTGTCAATTTTCATTGGGTGCTGTCATGGGGTTTGTGATTTTTTTTTCTTCAAGTTGTTATAACAGGCTGTAATATAAAATCCGGCGGGCTGAAAGCCCAACTCAATTCAGCCCGGGCAACGCCCCGGGTGACAATATTCCGAAAATCCTATCGCCCTGAAAGGGCAGCTGAATTATGAATATAGTTGATGATGATGATTAACCTGCCCCTTCAGGGTGCAAGATGTTGGAGGGACATATAGTTGTATAAATTGGAAATTTGAGTTAATAAATATAACCAATATATTTTGGAACAGATTTAAATGTGTTTAATACTTCATAAATTGCGTCAGCATGATCAATGAAATTAGCTCTTGTTACCGCAGAAAACATAATTTGGGCAACAGCATTATTCATCTGGACATATAGTACTCTTTGGTGATCACCCTTATTACCCGGAACATAGTCCATAATGATATAATCATGACCTTCTACTTTTCCGGTTTTTATTTGTTTTTTATAACCATCTTTGTCAGTCTTCTTATAAACTTTAAATTCCGATGCAATAAAAGAATCCATATCATTTTCACTCGGCAGAGATACCATGCCCACCATAAATCCCGGTGAACTAACCAGCTCATAACCATCCATCAACAACATTATGCCGGCTCCGCCAACTTCCTCAAGAGGCGAATTGTCAATCACCCAACCGTTAGGTGCATCAATTTGAAATGCAGCTGAAGGACTTGATGTTATGTTTTGTGGTAAGTCAGAGCGCTTCTTTATACTAATACATCCATTTACTAACAAGAAATTCACGGCTAACAAAACAAGAATCAGTTTTTTCATAGTTTTATATCTCAATTGTAGGAACAAATATTTTTCAAAATAGCAATATTTTGAGAGATTTCCTAATCTAGCCCCCCCCCCCGCTTGGCCGCAGCGGGGTG